>SYHD01000021.1 GCA_005799265.1 Planctomycetia bacterium
CGAACAGACAGTTGCTCGGCGCCCCATCCCCTCACCCCCGGCCCCTCTCCCCTGAGTACAGGGGAGAGGGGAGGCAGCACTAGACCGCAAGCGGCAGAAGTTGATAAGTCATGAACACAACCGAGGAACTCAGACTCCAGGCTTCGCCGAGCGTGGTCGATATCAACCTGATCGCCCCGATGGACCGCCGCGCCGATGTCGAACTCAAACAGACCAAGGTCGCGACTCTCTTACAGGAAACGGGCTGCGACGGCCTCTTGGTCATGCAGCCGGAGAACTTCGCCTGGCTCACCGGCGGCGGCATGCCGCGCGGCATTCTCGATCCCGATACGACGCCCGCCGTGTATTTCACCGCCGACGCGCGCTGGCTTTTGTGCAGCAACGTCGATACGCAACGGCTCTTCGACGAGGAGATCGACGGGCTAGGCTTTCAGGTCAAGGAATGGCCCTGGCACCTGGAACGCGCGGCGCTGCTCGCCGATCTCTGCCAGGGACGGAATGTCGCCAGCGATACGCCTTGCGCAGCGTGCAAGGTCGTCGCCCCCGAATTGCGTCAGTTGCGGCGCTCGCTGAGCGATTACGAGATCGCCTGCTATCGGACGCTCGGACAGACCTTGAGCCACGCTCTCGAAGCGACCGGGCGCACGCTGAGCGTCGGCGACACCGAACGCGAAGTCGCTGGGCAGGTTACGCATCGCTTGCTGCATCGCGGCGTACAGCCGTTGGTCGTCTCGGTGTCGGCGGATAGTCGCGGGCGGGTTTATCGTCAGGCGGCGTTCACGTCCACGCAGGTGCAGCACACGTGCGTGATGACGGTAGCCGCCCGCAAGTACGGGCTGTGCGCGCGTGCCAGTCGGGCGGTATCCTTCGGTCAAGCGGACGTGAATTTCCGGCGCGACCACGACGCCGCGTGCAAGATCAGCGCGACCTACGTGGCCGGCAGCTGGCCCGACTCCATTCCCCGACAGATCCTGATGACGGGCCAGCGCATCTTTCAACTGACCGGCGTCGAGCATGAATTCTTCCTGGCGCCGCAGGGGCATCTGACGGGGTACGCGCCGGTCGAGGGGAATCTGCTGTTGAGCGACGAGCAGCTTTTGCAGCCGCGCTGGGCGCTGACCTGGTGCGTCGCCGTCGGGGCCGCTGTAAGCTGCGACACGTTCCTCATTACTGAAGATGGCCCGCGCGCCATCACCGCCGCCGAGAATTGGCCGCTCAAACGTATCCGCATCCAGGGCGCCGAATTCGTGCGGCCCGATGTGCTCGTACGCTGAATCCGCTCTGTCTCTCGCGCCATGTATTGGCTAGGATCGCGACGTGAGTTCTCGCAAGGAGGCTGCCATGCCAACGCTCCGTCCCGCCGTGTTTCTCGATCGCGACGGCACGCTCAACGTCGAACGATCCTACATCACCAAGCCCGAAGAATTGCAGCTCTTGCCCGGCGTCGGCGTAGCACTGCGCCGGCTGCGCGCCGCGGGGTTCGTGTGCGTCGTTGTCACCAATCAATCGGCAATCGACCGCGGCATGATGAGCGAAGCCGACTTGCACCGCATCCACGACGAAATGAACCGCCAGCTCGACCTCGTCGGCGCCGCGCTCGACGGGATCTACGCCTGCTCGGCGTGCGTCGATCATCCCGACCGCAAACCCGCGCCGGGCCTGCTGCTGCGCGCGGCCGCGGAATTGAATCTCGATCTGGCGAATTCGTGGATGATCGGCGATACCGCGCGCGACATCCAGGCAGGCCTCAATGCGGGTTGCCGTGGGTGTGTATTGGTCCGCAGCGGCATTCCCATCGAGGAAGCCGAACGCGTGCTGACGGGACCGTATTACAGCGCCGATGATTTGCTCGCGGCCGCCGATTTTGTTTTGAGCCAGCAATCACGAGATTCTCGTTAGCCGGACGCGCAAGCGACGGACGCGGCATCCGTCGCTTGGACGAAGCTTTCGTCGCTTGCGCGTCCGGCTAACACGCCTCTGCGTTTCGGATCGCCTGAAACAAATGGGGCACGGTCAGGCGATGATCGCCCTGGACGTAATAGCTCGTGCCGCCGTCGGCCACGGTGCGCACAAGGATCGTCTTCCACGGGCGGTAGTAGTAGCGCGGGTCGCTCTTGGGCGCTTGCGTGCGATGATCTTCGTCGATCTCGAGAAGGTCGAAGACGCCGGTCGTGAAATGACGAATCTCGTTGCCTGTTTGCCGCGCGACGTTGCGGGCCATCGACAGGGCTTTGAGGTAGACTTCCGGGCCCATGACCGCGGAGCCGAGGCTCAGCAGGACGCCGCCTTCGAGATTGGCGACGCTGTGCGTGAATACGAGAAAGTCCTGATAGCTAGTTTGGCCGAGAGCGGCGCCGTCGCAATTGGGGTGTTCGTGGATGATGTCATAACCGACGCCGACGTGGACCGTGACGGGCACGCCGAGCCGAGCCGCGGCGGCGAGAATGCTGATGTCCTTGTGCGGGAACGGTCCATCGAGAATGGCGCGGCCGATTGCTTCACCCAAGCCCAGGCCGGCGCGTGCGCCCTGAACGATGGCGTCGTTGAGGCGGCCGGTTTCCTGCCAGAGTCCGAATTCGCCGGTCTGGATATAGCGGGCGACGCTCTCGGTGGTGGCGCCGATGAGGGCGAGCTCCCAGTCGTGGATCGGTCCGGCGCCGTTCATGGCGAGGTGGGTCAGATCGCCGCGCTGCATCATGTCGATGAGATAGCGCGAGACGCCCGCGCGCACAACGTGCCCCCCCATCATGGCGATCCGCGCCGCTTTCGCGCGCTTGGCGGCCGCGATGCGTTTTCCCAGCTCCGGCAGCGCGGTATGCGCGAATACGGGTAGCGGCGCATCGAGCGGCAAGAGCGCCGACAAATCGAGATCATGCTGGCGCTGGGCCAACGGCTTGATGAAAAGGCGCGAACGATCGAAAGCGGGGTATGGCATGGATGGATCGCAAAATTGCGGCTCTGCGCTACAAGGTGGCACGACGCTCCGCGTCGTGAGCTTGCGACGCGGAGCGTCGCACCACATTGGAACTTGGCCACGTCATGGGTAGTGACAGCGTTTGAAGTTCCGACTCAACGGTCCGCGCGAAAATAATTGCCCCCTTCGCGCGCCGCCTGCGGCGGAACCCGATCCGCAGCGCGCTCCGGGTTCGCCAACTCCAGGGCGACGCCGAGCGGGTTGCGGCCCGGACGCGCGCCGCCCGTGTACGGCCCGGCGCCCCAGTGATCGCCGAGCGCGACCACGTCGAAGCGCGTCAGGGCGCGCGTCGCCGGATTATAGATAATGTCACCTATCAGTGAAACATCATATCCGCGCTGGGCGGCCTTCGCGTCGGCGTCGGTTGACAAGAGGAACGCCCCCGTCAACCGGACGCGCACGGCGCTGTCATTCACGGCTTCGACTTTCAGCGCCACGTTGGCCGTCCGCACCTGTGCCCTCGTCCACATCGGCGGTTCGCCGCGCGTGTTGTCGAGCAGATGAAAACGCGCCAGCCGATACGTCGCCGCCGCCGGCATCGCAATCTCCTGGCCGACCTTCACGTCCCGCGGCGTCAGCGCCTGCAACTCGTCCGCGGTGAGCCACAGGCGATCGTGAGCCGCGCGCTGACCGCCGGGGAACTTGCACGTGCCGTGGCAGAAGAAGTCGTCCGTGCGATCGAGAATGCGCGTGGTGACGTTAAGGATCAAGCCTCCCTTGGGCGGCGTCCGCGCGTAGTTCGCATCGACCTTCTTCACGTCTCCCACATTGAGCACATCTTTGGCACGCTCGCCGGCCGGCAGCTTTTCCCAGGCCTTGAGCGAATCCTGCACGAAACGGCGCATGACATCGACATCGTGATGATTGCGATAACCGAGCAGCTTGCCCGAGGCCGTGAAGGCGTAGATCCCTTGCCGCGTCGAACCTCCCTGCCCTTTGCGCGGCCCCTGATCGGCGACTTTGCGGAAGAAGATGCCTTCGTCGTCGTCGCGGCGGCGTTGATACCAATCATCCGCGGCCACGGGGATGAAGTTGTCGTTGATGAGCTGGATGATCTTGGCATCGGCAAAGGTGGACTCACGGCCCACGACGCCGTTGTTTCAGACGCATGAAAGCGGATGACCGTCCATCTCCCAGAGCAGAATCGGCTTGCCCGCGCGCGCGGCCTGCTGGCGTGCGTCCCACACGCTCGTCAGCCACGGGATTTGCATGAATTTCTCTTCGTCGGCCTGCGGCTTGATGAGTGTATGCAGCTTGCCGAGCTGCTCGAATTTCAGCGGCTCGGCGGCGTGCGCTGTCGGGACGGAGAGAAGAAGAGACGCGAGCAAGACAGATCGCATGTTATAACCTCGGCGTGTTCGGAATGATCTACCGCATTCATGTTATACCAGACTCATGCAAAGGCACAAAGGCGCATAGAGAACAGGGGACTCCTGCCGCACGCTCGTGTGACCTTGTCTTGCGCCATTGCGTGAGATTAGCTTGGCACCGTCTTGGACTCTGCGGCGACCCAGGTCGGGAGTTCGCCCATGGTGGTGAAGTAATCCTTGCGCAGCGTGCCGAAGAGGCGATCCCATATCAGTGTGTAGAAGCCGAAATTGCACTCCAGATCCTGATGATGCCGGGCGTGAAACGTGCTTCCCGCCACGTAACGCAAGATCGGCGTGTGCGCCCACCAACCCGGCAACGGCTCGACGCCGAGATGCCCGACCGTGCCGAACAACACGTTCAACACCAGGTAGACCGACATACCCAGCCATGACGCCGGATAGACGATGATGACCACGAGCCACAGCATTCCAAACGACAAGTTTTCGACCGGGTTGAGAATGAACAGCGTCAATGGCCGCGGGCGATCGTAGCGATGATGGAGCTGGTGCATAATGGCGAACAGCCACGGATGATGGGCGAGCCGATGCAGCACGTACATGGCGAAATCCATGATGAGCAAGAGGACGAGAACGTCGAGCCAGGCCCAGACGCCGACATCGGTGCGAAAGGTGATGATGCCGGCCCGCCACAGAAACATGCCGAGCAGCGTCGTCACGGTATTGCCGAGGACCGTGCTGATGGTGACGAGCACTTCGAGCCGTTGCAACGGCAGCGCGGGGAGTGCGACGCGCCGGGCCTCAAAACGCCGCACCGCCCATTGGCCGAGCACCAGGGCCAGAATGAGAATCAGCACGTTCTCCGCGAGCAGGACCAGCGTGGTCTGCCAGAGCGGGGCGTCGTGGAGCCATTGGATCATGTCTTCCATGGGAATCGCCGTCTCCACATCAGCGGCCGCAGCTGCCACGTTCGCAACGGCTTCATCGTAGCTCGCAATGCACCGCAGCGACAAGACGAATCGGTCGTCAATCTGGTGGGATGGAAAGGCCGATCAGCCTCTCTCTCCCCTGGTATTCCGGGACGCTAAACAACCGCCGCTCCAGGTTGGTGGGCGGCACATCGATTTCCGGCAGCAACATGATTTGCGAGTCTCCACGGTGCAGGTTACATTATAACCCTACCCAGCGGAGCTTTTTCAGCGGTCTCTCAGAGGAGAGGCGAGAGACAGGAGTTTGCATCATGATGACGCGCGCCATCTTTTTTCCGTTCGATCTCTTCGGCAGCGCCGGCACCAGGACCGGCGTCGAGCTGTTGGCCGACGCCTTCCAGGAGATGCTCGCAGACAATAAGCGCGAACGCATCGCCACGCGCGCCCGCGCCTACGCCGACAAGGTTCGCTTCGAGGAATATACGTTCGAGTCGCTAGCCGACTACAAGGACTGGCGCGGCCAGGCCCGCACGCGCGTTCGCCAGGTGCTGCGGCAAGACGAGTTTCTCGTCTGGGTCACCGGCAATCACCTCGGCGCGTTGCCGATTTACGATGAATTGCCGCGCGACACGCTGGTCGTACAGCTCGACGCCCATCTCGACATCTACAACCTCAGCGATTGCACGAGCGAACTCTCGCACGGCAACTTTCTCTTGCACGCGGACAAGCCGTTGCCGCGCATCGTCAACGTCGGCCATCGCGAGCTGCTGTTGCGCGCGGAGTACATTCAAAAGCATTACGACGCACATTTCTCCGCGGTTGATCTGGCCCTCGATCGCGTGGCCGTGCTCGGCAAGTTGCGCGAGATGTGCCAGCCGGTCGAGCGTGTGTTTCTCGATCTCGATTGCGACGTGTTCGATCCCGCCTATGTCCCCGCGACCGCGCAAGCGCGCCCCTGCGGCGTGGACCCGCTATTCGTGGTGCAGCTCCTGGATGCCGTCGGCGCCGAGCGTCTCGCCGGTTTCGCGATTTCCGAATTCGACCCGGCCCGCGATCGCAATGACCGCTGCCTGGAGACGCTGATGTGGCTGATGGAGCATGTGCTGCTAACCAAATACGAAAAGTGACGGTGACGCGAGGGTCTTGCGTTTTTCGTAACCGTTCACCCCTCTCCCCTGTACTCAGGGGAGAGGGGCTGGGGGTGAGGGGTTGAGGCGTGGCGCAACTGTCCGTTCCTCCCCCTCACCCCCTGGCCCTTCTCCCCCTGAGTACAGGGGGAGAAGGGAGGTGAACGGTTGCCGTTTTTCAACCAGAAACACAGCTGGAATCGCATCAAAAACGCGCGCTCGTTTCAGTAAGATCAATTACGCTATCAGCCTGAAGCGTTAGCGAAGGAATACTCACTCGGAAAATGCGTCAAACGGAATCTTTGACCAAGTGAAAGGGTGAAAAATGAACCAGCGCCTCTCGCTTATCCTGTCGATCGCGGTCGGAATCCTCGGCACGAGCGTTGGTAGTCCAACCATCGCTCAGGAGCCGAAAGACCTCAGCCAGGTCGTGCCTGATGTGCTCAGCAAAGAGGAACGTAGCGATGCGCGCGGCATGATCGATCGGTCCATCAAGCAGCGCACCGTCGAGTTCAATTTGGGCCATCGCGACAATTGGTACAAGATCAAGACGCGCGAGCAATGGGAGAAATACCGCGATGAACGGATCGGCCGACTGCGCGAATCGCTCGGCGCATGGCCCCAGCCGGGCAAGCCCAACGTCAAGGTGACGGGCGTCATCAAGGGAGACGGCTACAACATCGAGAATGTCGCCTACGAGAGCCGGCCGGGGTTGTGGGTGACGGGCAATCTCTACGTTCCCGCCAAGCCGGGCCAGGCGATGCCGGGCATCCTGGTCGCGCACGCCCATCATGGCGGCAAGCGCGATTCGGAACTTCAAGACATGGGCATGCTCTGGGCCCGCGTCGGCTGCATGGTGCTGGTTATCGATCAGGTCGGTTACGGCGAGCGCCGGTCCCATCCGTTCAATCGCGACGTGGATTTCGCGAAACCGTACAAGACGGGGCGGCAGGATTACTTCTTCCGCTACGACACCGGAGTCCAATTGCAACTCCTGGGCGACAGCCTGATGGGTTGGATGGCCTGGGACCTCATGCGCGGCGTCGATCTGCTGCTGGCGCGCGACGGCATCGACGCCAAGCGCATCGCCATTCTCGGCGCCGTCGCGGGCGGCGGCGATCCGGCAGGCGTGACGGCGGCCCTCGATCCGCGCATCACCTGCTGCGTGCCGTTCAACTTCGGCGGCCCGCAACCCGAAACGAAGTATCCCCTCCCCGACGACGCCGAGACCAGCTTCAATTATTTGCTCTTCACCTACTGGGACTCGACGCGCGGCCTACGCCTCGGCGCCCGCGACGACTTTCCGCACTGGGTCATCACGGCCAGCATCGCGCCGCGCTATCTCATCCACGGCCATGAGTTCGCCTGGGACAAAGAGCGCGATCCCGTGTGGAAACGCTACCAGAAAATCTGGGGCGACTTCTACCAAACTCCGGATCGTCTCGGCGTCGCGCACGGCAAGGGCCTCTTGAAACTGCGTCCGCCGGAAGCGTCGCATTGCAACAACATCGGTGAATTCCACCGGCGCATGATTCATCCGCTCTTCGAAAAATGGTTCAGCATCAAGGCGACCGAGTACCGCATGCCCCGCCCTGGCACGGAACTCGTCTGTCTCACGGACGAAGCGAAAAAGGAAATCAAGCCGAAGAGTTTGAACGACGTGATGAGCGAAGTCGGCCAAGTGCGCATCGACAAGGCCCGCGCTCGTCTTGCGGGCAAAGCACCCGACGTATCACGGCAAATCATGCGCGACGAATGGAGCAAGCTGCTGGGTCCGCATACGCCGGCGAAACTGGCGCTCGTCAAGTCGAAGGCAACGGACGCCCAGGCCGTGCGCGGCGCCAAAATCGAGCGAGTTGTCCTCGAGGTCGAGCCCGGCATGATCGTGCCCGTCGTCGTCCTTACGCCAGAGAAACTTGCCAAGCGCGCTCCCGTCGTAGTCGGCGTGGCGCAGGCGGGCAAGGCCGGTTTTCTGAAGGAGCGCGCCGAGGACTTGCACAAGCTGATTCAAGCGGGCACCATCGTCGTGTTGCCCGATCTACGCGGCACCGGTGAAACCGGCGCGGGAACGTCGCGCGGCAAAGACAGCAGCGGCACGAATCACTCCGTCCACGTGCAGCTCTTCGGCGAAACGCTGCTCGGCCAGAGGCTGCGCGATCTCCGCTCCGTGCTTGCGTATCTGCGCACGCGCCCGGACGTTGACGGCAAACGCATCGCGCTCTGGGGCGACTCGTTCACGCCGCCGAACTTGGCCAAGACCCATTTCCAGGTGCCTCACGGCGTGGACGGCTGGCCGACTCATGCCGAGCCATTGGGCGGATTGCTTGGCCTGTTCGGCGCGCTCTACGAGGACGACATCCGAGCCGTCTTCGTTTCGGGCGGCTTGACGAGCTATCATGCGGTGCTCACCCATTTCGCCGTGCTGGTCCCGCACGACGCCGCGGTGCCGGGCGCGTTGACCGCGGGCGATCTGTGCGATTTGGCCGGAACTCTGGCGCCGCGACCGCTGCGCTTCGAGGGCATGGTCGATCACATGAATCGAGCCGCGCCCGGCGCCGACTTGAGAAAGACTTACGCTCCGACCATCCAGAGGTACGCCGGGACTCCGGGCGCGCTGACGTTTGCGGACCAACGATCGTCGGCGGCGACGTGGTTGCTTGAACAACTCACCGGGATTGGAAATTGAGTCGCAACGATGGGCTGACGAAGGTGATCGTCGAGTTGAGTCACGGGAGACGCGAGGAATGCAATTAGCGTAAAAACAGAGAGTTATCCGTGGGACATGAAGCGTCGATATCGAAGGCACGCTTCACGACCGTGGACGGAATACACTCTGAATTTTCCCCGTGTCCCCCGTGCTCCCCGTGGTTTTTCAGTCTACTTGCGCAGACGTTCAATCAAGTAGGTCTGGGCGTTCGGATATTGCGCGTTTGGCCGTCCGGTGGAGTGGAAGACCACATCGACGTTGACCGACTTGAGCTTCTCCGCCAGCATCATGCCCATGACCGGCGAATGCGTCGGGTCCTTGTGGATGCCGCCGACTTTGGCGTCCTTGTCGCCGCCGTAGAAGAGGCCGATCTGCGGGTCATCCTTGGTCACGTGTGCCATTGGCGAATATTCCTTGATCCAGGGCAGCAACTTTTCGCGCTGCTCCTCGACCAGCTTGAGGTTGGCCAAACCGAAGGCGTGGGCTCCATAGGTGTAGTTGGGGAGCCAAACGAGCAGCTCTTTCGGATCGAGCGAGGTCTGGGCGCCATTGACGGCCGCGCAATAGAGACGCGTCGATTCCTTCGCGACGGGATCGCTGCTCTTGGGGTCGGCCATGTCGTCGTGGAAGGCGAGCCAGAGCGAAGAGCAAGCGCCCGCGGAGCCGCCGGTGGCGCCGATGCGTTTCTTGTCGATGTTCCATTCCACGGCCTTGGAGCGAATGAACTGCAAGGCGCGGGCCGCGTCTTCGAGCGGAGCTTTAACGGGCGGCTCGACCTTTTCTTCGACGCCGTTCTTGACGTAGCGATAGTTGATCGCCGCGACAGAGATGCCGGCATCGTGATACGCCTTGACATTGCCGACACTATTCTTGTCGCCTCCCTGCCAGCCGCCGCCGTGAATGTACAGCACCACCGGCGTCGGCTTGTCGGACTTCGCCTGGTAAAAATCGATGACCTGGCGCGGATGTTTGCCATACGCCACGGCGGCGAAGGTCGCCGGCTGGGCTGGTTTCTTCTCGACTTTCTTGTCGTCCTTTTTGACTTCCTTCTTGTCCTGAGCAACGCCGTTGACGCCGATCAGGCTCAAGCCAAGCGCGATGCTCAGAAAGCTCAACAAATAGCGGGTCATAGAGAGATCTCCTCAAAGAAAGATGTCGCCGATATTGGCGGCCGGTGGGATGTTGATGAGAAGGATACGGCGAATCGTTGCCGATGTAAAGCGGCAACATCGGGTTTTGGTTGCTTGTACTCTGGCTCATCTCTCCAAGTGCGAATACGCGAGAATTCGTGGCCGATTGATGATATGATAACTCGACGGGTGATTGTCTAAATTCGTGGAGAAAGTCTGATGCCGTTGGTCGTCGCATCTGAGCCAATTCCTCTGGAAACCGATGCTGACGGCGTTGTGCGCGTTCGCAAAACGCGTGTTACGCTCGATACCATTGTCTACGCATTTTGCGAGGGTGCGACGGCCGAAGAAATCGTTCAGCAGTATCCGTCATTGCGGCTGGGCGATGTTTACGCCGTGATCGCGTATTACCTTCAGCGGCAGACCGAGGTCGATTCGTATCTGCGCGAGCGCGAGCATTTTGCCGCCGATGTCAAACGAGAAAACGAATCGCGATTCGACCCTCAAGGCGTGCGCGATCGTTTGCTGGCTCGGCGCATTCAGCGAGGATGAGCCGCGATGTTGCGATTCGCCGCGGATGAAAACTTCAACAACGACATCGTTCGCGGAGTCTTGCGGCGCAATCCCCGTATCGACATCGTTCGCGTCCAAGACGTGGGTTTATCGAACACGGATGATCCCGCCCTATTGGAATGGGCGGCTCACGAAGACCGCGTGATGCTGACACACGATGTGGCCACGATGACGCGCCATGCTATTGACCGTGTACGTGAAGGTTTGCCAATGCCTGGCGTCTTTGAGATAACTCGCAAAGTGCCGATTGGCGTCGCGATAGAGGAAATTCTGTTGCTGGCCGAGTGCAGTTTGGAGAAAGAATGGGAAGGGCAGGTGCGCTACCTGCCGCTGCGCTAATTGACGAGAGCGAGAATTACGATGACCCTCCACCGCTCCTGCGATAACCTCACCCGCCGCGACTTCATCAAGGTCGGCGTCCTCGGCTCGACGGGCCTGACGCTCGCCAGCTACCTGCGCCTGGCGCATGCCAATCAGGTGCAGCCGGCGCGGGCTCGCTCGGCGATCTTCGTCTTCCTGGGCGGCGGGCCGACGCACCTCGATACCTTCGACATGAAGCCCGACGCTCCCGCCGACATTCGCGGCGAGTTTCGGCCCATCGACACCAACGTACCGGGCATTCGCATCTCCGAGCATTTGCCGAATCTGGCGCGCTGTGCCGACAAGTACACGATCCTGCGCGGCGTCACGCATACGCTCGCGGGGCACGAGCTTGGCACGATGTACATGAACACCGGCAGTCGACCGATTCCGTCGCTGGTGTACCCCGGCTACGGCGCCGTTGCCGCGCGCGAGCTGACGGGCGATCGCGATTTGCCGCACTTCGTTGCCGTGCCGACGACGCCGCAACGCGCGGGCTACCTCGGCGTGCGTTACGCGCCGTTGCAGACAAACGCGGTCCCGGTCACCGGCGTCCCCTTCAACGTGCGCGGCATCTCCTTGACGGACGGCTTGACGGTCGAGCAATACGAGCGACGCACGCGACTCTTGAATGATCTCGATCAGACGTTTCAGGGCCTCGAACGCACCAGCAATCTCGTCGAAGGCCTCGATCAATTTGCCCAGCAAGCCTATGCAATGATCAGCTCGCCGCGCGCCCGCCGGGCGTTCGATGTCAGCCAGGAACGAGCCGAAGCCGCCCGCCCGTTCGGCGAGACGCGCTTTGGCATGAGTTGCCTCCTGGCGACGCGCTTGATCGAAGCGGGCGTTCGCTTCGTCACCGTGACGATGGGCGGCTGGGACACGCACGCCAACAACTTCAACGCCACGCGCAACACGTTGTTGCCTCAGCTCGATCAAGGACTCGCCGCTCTGTTCAACGCGCTGGCGACGCGCGGCCTGCTCGACACGACGACCGTCTACGTCACCGGCGAGTTCGGCCGCACGCCGCGGATCAACGAACGTGCCGGCCGCGACCATTGGCCGCGCGCGTTCTTCGCCTTGATGGCGGGCGGCGGCGTGCGCGGCGGTCAGGTGCTTGGCGCCTCCGATGACCGCGGCATGGGCCCCGCCGAACGCGGCTTTACCCCCGAGCAAGTCGCGGCGACGTTCTATCACAGCCTCGGCATCGACTATCGCCGCGAGTATCACACGCCGACGGGGCGGCCCGTCATGATCGTGCGCGAAGGATCGATCATTCCGGGGTTGTTCCGGAATTAGCAATTGACAATTAGCAATTGACAATTTCAAATACAGTCTCCCGCCAAGGCGCACAGGAATCGGTCTTCTTTGCGTCTTGGCGGGAGACTAACACCAGGAGAACATATGTTGGACACCGTCGATCGTCGCACGTTCATGGCTGCCGCCGCCATCGGAGGCTCGGCTCTCAGCTTCGACGCCGTCAGCGCCGCGGCGGTGCAAGGCGCGAACAATCGCATCGTCGTCGGCGTCATGGGCACGGGCGGCCGCGGCACCGGCTTGGCCCGCGCGTTTCAACAGCAGCCAAACGTCGATGTCGCCATCGTTTGCGACGCCGACATGGGCCGGGCCGAACGCGCCGCTCAGGAAGTCGCCAAGATCTCCGGCCGCGCGGCGCCGCGTGCCGTGCAGAATTATCAACGCATCCTCGACGACAAGGCCGTCGATATGCTCATCGTCGCCACCTGCAATCACTGGCACGCTCCCGCCGCGATTCTCGCCTGTGCGGCCGGCAAGCATGTGTACGTCGAGAAGCCGTGCAGCTATTCGGCGCGTGAGGGAGAACTGCTGGTGCAGGCCGCGCGCAAGCATCAGAAAAAGGTGCAGATGGGCAATCAACGCCGCAGCTATACCGCGGTCATCGCCGCGATGGAGGAGCTGCGTAAAGGCGTCATCGGCCGAGTCTATCTGGCCGAATCGTGGTATCAGAATAATCGCCCGACCATCGGCCGCAGCAAGGAAGGGGCGGTTCCGAAAGGGCTCGATTACGATCTGTGGCAAGGCCCGGCCCCGCGCCGCGCGTTTCATGCCAACTATCTGCCCTACAACTGGCACTGGTTCTGGCACTGGGGCAACGGCGAACTCGGCAATAACGGCGTCCATATCATCGACCTGTGCCGCTGGGGCCTCGGCGTCGATTACCCGATCCGCGTCACCTCCGCGGGGGGCCGTTATCGCTTCGACGACGACCAGGAAACCCCCGACACGCACCTCGTCAGCTTCGAGTTCGAGGGGCGCAAGCTCATCACCTGGGAAGGGCTGTCGTGCAGTTCGCAGCCGAACCGCCCGTATCACGCCCTCTTCCACGGCGAAAACGGCACGCTGGCCCTGTCGGACACGAGCTATGTCGTGACGACTGGCCGCGGCAAGGAAGCACGCACGCGCACGGAGAAGGTGCAAGGGGGCGATGCGCCGCACTTCATCAACCTGCTCAACGCGATCCGCAACGGTGAACGTCTCAACAGCGAAATCGAGGAAGGCCACAAGACGACGCTGCTGTGCCATCTGGGCAACATTGCCCAGCGCACCGGCCGCACGTTGCGTTGCAGTCCGCGCGACGGCGCCATTCAGCAAGACAAGGACGCCCAGGCGATGTGGACGCGCGAGTATCACAAGGGCATGGAGCCGCGCGTGTAGATTGAAATTGTGAAGCAACTAGCCCGCAGCGCCAGCAAAGGGAGGCCCTTGCTGGCGCTGCGGGCTAGTTTGGGGTCTGCTCGAAGGTCTACGGGGCGACGCCCGTTTGCGACATCGTGGCGGCAGCAAGCGATGAACTCGAAAGGCGCGGCACGAATTCGAACACTTCCACGAAATCATTTTCGCGCACCACGGTCTCGCGCTTGTCCTGGCGGATCATCGGGTACGTGACGCGGCTCAACAAGACGTAGTCGCGCTGCATCTCGGCCAACCAATCCTGACATGCCTTGTCGTCGAACGCCACGCAGAGCGAGCGATATTGCACGCAAAACAGCGGATGCTCGGCGCTGATCTTGTCCCAGGCCACGTCGGCACCAGCGGCGCGGCGCGGGGAGTAGATCCGTTGATTGCAGAAGTACTCCGCGGAAAGGTTCAGTCGCTTGCACAAGCGCGGCGTGAAGTTCAGGTTGAGATCGCTCTTGAGGCACACGACTTCGCCCTTGCGTTCCATGTTGCACCAGAACCATTGCGCGAAGCCGCAGGCCTGCTGATCGGCTCTGGACTTGAACGGCCAGGCCAGGTCGCGAGCGATGACGATCGAGCCGACGACAACGAGGAAAATCAGCGGCGCGTACACGAAAAGCGCGCGCCGCTGGCCGCGTCGCGCCAGCCATGCTGCCGTCTCGGCCATGCCGTAGGCCAGCACCATGCACACGAGCGGCCCCAGATAGACAACGAATTTGAAGGCGCCGCCGTAAGGATAACGGCGCAGCGCCGCGGCGCCCAGGTGCGCCGCCATCGGCGCCAGGCAGAAGACCAGAAAGCTCCATTGCCCGCGCCGGGCCAGCAGAACCAGCCCCGCGACCCAGTACGGCAACGACAGAATCGCGCCATAACTCGCTCCACTGCCGAACGGATAAGCCAGGATGTCCTCGGCATGAACCTTGAACAGCCAGGGCAGCAATTGCAGCGGCTCCGTCAACGGCGGGAAATAACGCCCCCAGCATTCGTGCATCCCCTCAAGGTCGGACTGCATCTGTCCCCTGAGACTGAGGAAATAGAAGCCGCCGAAGCTGACCAGAACAGACAAGGCGAATCCCAGCAGCGGCAGGGGATCCCAGCGCTTTTCACGCCACATCCAGAAAGTCACCGTCAGGATGAGCCCGCTGCCGACCAGGATCGCCGGATAGGAAAAGCCGATGGCGAACGGCATGAAGCCGGCCAGGATCCACAACCAGCGCGCCCGGCCCGTGTCCAGCCAGTTGAGCGCCAGACTATACATTATCAAAGCCAGGAAGAGGTCCGACCCATAGGGCTTGGCCTCGGCGGCGTAGCGAACGCAGCCGTACGTCACCGAAAAAAGGCCCAACGCAAACAGGAACGGCAAGCCGCTCAAGCAGCGCGACGCCAGTCGATAGAACAACGCCAGGCTGCCCAGAGACGAGATGAAGGATATCAGCCGCAGCGAAAGCTCGCTGAAGCCAAGCAATTTGACGAGCGAAAGTTCAGCCCACAAGAACAAGAGCGGCGCCACCTGCGGATGATACTCCAATGGCTCCATCAGCCCTGCATAATCGCGATCGATAAAGCTGGTACACAGGAAACTCTCATCTTCCCAGAGCGGGAAGCGCAGGAAATAGCGGACGCAGCGTGCCAGGACGCCCAATGCAAGGAACAGCACGGTCCAGAGACGCACCTGGCGTGGCGACAGCCAAGCGCAGGCGTCCGAGCAACCTTCCACGCCAAGCCTGGAAGAAACAACTTCCCTGTCATGCGTTGCGAACATCCGGCACCAATCTAGCGTTGTTACCTTTTCACCCAATATACCGATCCGCCGGTATTGATGATAGATCGGATCAGACTTGCAGGGTTCGGTATCGCGGCGAGGCAGAAAGGGCAGGATAGAAAAGGGAAAGTACGAGATCTTCCATAGACAGGGGATGTGACACAAAAAATGGAAGGCGCAGATGGTCCGGTTGTAGTTCCCGAAGCACTCGTCCGGCTACTAGACCAGTGATTATCCAGGAGGATCGTCAGGATCGTGCTTGGCGAAAAAATCCGCAGTCGTGCCGAGCGGGACACCAGTGGATGTGGCAGGGTAAACATGGAACATCAGACCGCACTCGACCGCACGCGCCGCTGGATCGCCTCGATGGTGATCGGGCTCAATCTTTGTCCGTTTGCGCAACGCGTTTTCGTCGGCGACAAGATTCGCTACGTAGTTGTCGATGCCACAAATGAGGCCGCGCTCTTGAAGGAGCTTGCGAACGAATTGAAGATGCTTTCCGCAGCGCCGATAGAGACGGTCGAGACGACGCTCTTGATCCATCCATACGTCCTCGGCGACTTCCTCGACTACAATGATTTTCTGGACCGCGCGGAAGAGCAGCTCGAGACACTCGGCCTGTCGGGCATCATTCAGATCGCGAGCTTTCATCCGAACTATCAGTTCGCGGACACCGAGCCTGACGCGGTCGAGAACTTCACGAATCGCTCGCCGTATCCGATGCTGCACCTGTTGCGCGAGGAGAGCATCGACGCGAGCGCGGACGACGAGGAAGCGCTGCTCGACATTCCGCGCCGCAACATCGAAACGCTGCGAGCGTTGGGGCGCGACAGGATCGACTCCATGTTCAAACACATCGACGACGTTTAGCCACGGTTCGCAGAACCGCGCGGGTCTACGACCCGCGGCTAAACAAGGGGGGAACAACCAATGACCGGCCGCGACATCATCAAGAACCTGCACGAAGGCCGACGCGTCTATGGCCTGGCGACCGTCGCGCCGTCGCCTTTGTGGCCCAACCTCGTCAAGGCGGCCGGCGTCGATTTCGTCTTCGTCGATACCGAGCACACGCCGATCGATCGTGATACTTTGTCGTGGATCTGCCAGACCTACACCGCGCTGGGCGTGCCGCCGGTGGTGCGCATCCCTTGCAACGATCCGTATGAAGCGTGCAAGGCGCTCGACGGCGGCGCGGGCGGCATCATCGGGCCGTACGTCGAGACGCCGGAGCAAGTGCGCGGCCTGGTCGGCGCCGTGAAATGGCGGCCGCTCAAGGGCGGGCGCCTCGACGACGCCCTGCGCGACATCAAAACGCTCGAGCCGGAGCTGCGCGACTATCTCGAAAAACGCAACGGCGACAAGATCCTCATCGTCAACATCGAGAGCATTCCGGCGATCGAAAACCTACACGCCATCTGCTCGGTCCCCGGCCTCGACGCAGTGCTGATCGGCCCGCACGATCTCTCGTGCAGCCTCGGCATCCCCGAACAATACGGGCATCCGCGTTTCGACGAGGCGGTGCGCAAGATCTTCAAGATCGCCCGCGCGCACCACGTCGGCGCCGGCATCCACTTCTGGCTCGGCCTGGAGCAGGAAATCACCTGGTCGAAAGCGGGCGGTAATCTCGTCGTGCACTCGTCGGATGTCGCCGCGTTTGGCCGGACCATCAAGGGCGAGATCGAGCAATTGCGCCAAGCGCTTGACGAGTCGCGCGCGTAAGCAAGCGGTTGACCGGCACGATTGCTCACTTATAGTCGCGGCGCGTGATAGGATCTATCCCATGACCAGCGAACTCTCGACGCAAGGCCGCTACGTCATCCTCATCGTCGCCTTTCTCGGCTGGCTGTGCGCGGGCGTGCACATGTCGATCACGCAACTCGCCGGCCAATCGGCGGCGGTGGACCTGCTCGAACGTGCTGGCGACTTCGATGCGGCGCGCTATCGGCAATTCAACCTCGATGTGCAGGCGAAAACCAAGCTGTCGCCATTGGACAAGGCGCAGTTCGATCTATGGAAGCCGCGCGTGACACGCTGGTTCGCGTGGTTTCAATGTGCGTTTCTCTTTGGGGCGGCGACGGGCGGACTTGTCTTCGGCTGGCTGGGCGATCGCGTCGGACGTTCCAAGGCGATGGCGGGGAGCATCCTGATGTTCACGAGCTTCGCGGGAGCGACTTCGTTCGCACAGGCGCCCGAGCACCTGTGCGCCTTGTGGTTTCTGGCCTGCACCGGCGTCGGCGGGATGTGGCCCAACGGTGTCGCACTCGTCTCGGAAGCCTGGTCAGGCATGTCGCGGCCCATGGTCGCCGGCGTCATCGGCGTGGCAGCGAACATCGGCATCTTCCTCTTTGCGACGCTCGATCGCGAGGTCAAGACCACTCCGGAGAACTGGCGCTGGGCGATGGTCGTCGGCGCCGCGCCGATTTTGCTCGGCGTCCTCGCGCTCTTCGCGGTGCCGGAGTCGCCGCGCTGGCTGGCGGCGCAGCGAACGGGCGCTGCGGCAACGCTCCCTGACGGACGCGGTTCGGCGGGTGTTTTTCGGCCGCCGCTTCTGCGCGTCACGCTCATCGCCATTGTCCTGGCGACGATCCCCATGATCGGCGGCTGGGGCACCGCGAACTGGATGAATCCCTGGTCCGAAGACTTCGGCGGCGCCGTCCTCAAGGCGACCGTGCTACAGACGCGCTCCATCACCGGCATTATCGGCAGCTTGCTTGGCGGCTGGATCGCCAGCTACGCGGGACGGCGCTGGACCTATTTCGCCGTCAGCTTGCTGTCGCTTTGCTTCGCGCAGTACATTTTTCTCTTTCTCGTGCCGACCGACGAGAAATTCCTCTTCTTCGTCGCGATGCTCGGCTTCGTCAGCGGCGTCTACTTCGGCTGGCTGCCGTTGTGCTTGCCGGAGCTGTTCCCGACGCGCGTGCGCTCGACCGGCGCCGGCGTCGGCTTCAACTTTGGCCGCATCGTCACCGCCGTCACCATCTTCGCGTCCGGGGCGCTGACGCAGCTTTTCCGCGGCGAGTACCCGCTCATCGGCCGCTACACGAGTTTGCTGTTCATCCTGGGCATGGTTTTCATCTGGTTCGCGCCGGACACGAGTGCGAAGGAGCTGGAGGACTAGCCGCTTGCGGCTTAGCGCTCGTGAGGCGCCATGCGAGCGCAAGGCCATAAGCGGCTATTTTTTCAATTGCCGCTCGATGCTCTTCGACCGCTCGCGAATTGCATTGCGCAGCCGATTGAGCTGATTGGGATAATCGCGTGCGGCGTTCTTGTCGATCGCCATCAGCGCCGGCTGCACCCGCAACTGCAATTCGTCGATGCGTTTGATGAGCACCTCTGGCACGAAGACCTTCTTGTGAATCTCGTCCATGCGCGCCAGGTAGCGTTTGCGGCCTTCCGGCGACTCCATAACGGCGCGGGCGACCATGCCCTGAAAGCCGACCTCGATCGGGCCGCCGGGATTGCCGAACATCTGGTCCATGCCGGACGGGATGAAGATCATCTTGTCGCGCGCCGGATCGTGGTAGATGCGGTAGTTGTTGCGGTTCATCGGGTAGCCGTCCCAGTCCCAGGTGATGACTTCGAGAACGAGATAGCTGATGAACTTGTCCATGTCGAGCAGCTTTTCGAGCTTTTGAAATCGTAAGTCCTTGTTCGGCTCGCGGGCGGCGGCGGTGAGCGCTTTCAGATCGGCGCGGTCCTTGACGTCGTTGACGCCGCGCAAAAGTTGCAGTGGCTGATCGATCTCGCGCAGAAAGCCGCCGTCGTAGAAGTTGCCGTCGGCGTTCTTGAAATGAGCCTTCAGGAAGTGTTTGTCGTAGCCTTCCTTCAAATAGTAAAGCCCGCGTTTACGGCCATTGATGGTGACGGTGGCGAAAGCGACGCGCGAGGCGGGGATGCCAGCCGCGCGGAACAACTCGCCGCAGAGCAGCTCGGAGATGTAGGCGGGATCCTGTACGGAGTTGGCGAGGTGCCATTTGTCCATGCCGTGAAAGAGCTTGTCCTGGTCGAACTTGTTCATGTTGAGCGTCAAGCCTGGCTTGTCGTCGATGCCGCGAAAGCTGCCGGCCGCCCCTTTGATGTGGATGCCGATGTTGGCGTAGACGGCGTCGCCTTCCTTGAGTTTGGCCTTGGCATAAGTGCGCGGGGCGCGGCGGAGGGCGTCGAGGTCCTTTTTGTCCAGTTCGATTTCGAGGTCGAGGACCTTGTCGCCATCAAAAAGCGCCTTGCTCTCCTTGGCGGGCTTTTGCGCATGAACATGGACGGGCAACAGCGCAACGAGTGCCAGAAGAAGTGGGATGACGCGGATCATGGATTCGCCTCTGCGCGCGCGGGAGATCATGGAGTCTTCTTTAATTCCAGGTTCTGAATGCCTTCGAGCCGATTGATTTCGTTCAAGAGCTGCATCGGCAGGACGCCGCTCTTGAGCCGCAACCGATAGGTAAGATCGAGCGCCGCTCCTTGCCTGGCGGTGGCCGTGCTGACCAGCTGTTTTTGGTGGCAATGCTGGGCAAGCACGTCTTCCCACGGCGTCGCGGCGCCGGCGCCCGTGCCGACGCGCAAGAGCAAGACCCAATCGGCGTCGGCGCGCGGAGCACCCATCGGAAGGTAGCGCAGGACGACGGCCGCCGCGCCGACGATGACGAGGCCGAGGTAGGCGACATCGCGATTGTCCACGCCGGCGGCCATGCCGATGACGACGGCGAAGATGACGAAGGCGGTATCGCGCGTGTCCTCGACCGTTGTCCGAAAGCGCACGATCGAGAGAATCCCGACGAGGCTGAAGGCGCGGGCCGCGCTGTTGCCGATGACCTGCGTCACCATCGCGAGGAGGACGCACAGCAGCACGAGCGTGGTAATGAAGCTCGGCGCCGCGGGTGCTTCGGGGCGTTGCGTGAAGTGGTAGATCGCCGCCACGACGGAGCCCAGGGCTAGGGCCATGACCAGGCGAAACAGCAGATCGTCGAAGCGGAGCGTCGCGTCGGCTTGACCGGCTGGAAAGATCTGCCGCATGAACTCGTCTATCTCACCCATCAACCCTCACTCCTGGTCCTTCTCCCGAGAGGGAGAGGGGAGAATTAGCTTGCCGTTTTCGCCGCCGCGGCCCAGGGCTTGGATGGCGAGACGATACTTCGACAAAGGCTCGGGCGCCAACGTGAAGTCCTGCATCAGCACCTTGAAGAGGGCGGGCAGGTTCTTGCGGTACTTGAGTTCAAGCAGCACCTGTTCGGTCAGCCGCGGCACGCCATCCAAGACCTCGGCGACCGTCCAACCATCCGCGGGTCGGCTGCGCACGTCGCGATCGAGCGTCAAACGCAGAGGGCCTTCAACATTGTGCCCGAAGTACGCTTGCCGCAGGTAGCTGATTAGGCACGCGGGCTCCAGTTTGCGTCGATTGATGCGGCGATGGAACCACTGGCCGGCCCAGTCGAGTTCGGTCGGGGCCTCGCGCAGCCGCGCCAGCTCGGCCTCGACGACCTCGACGCGCCGTTTGGCGACCTTGCCCTCCGACTTGCGTTTCTGTTCGAGAAACACGAGCGGATTGGCGCCGTAGCGGCGCAGGCGATACTTGCGTCTTTTATAGCCGGGCGAGCGGTGGAAGACATCCAGCGCGGGGGTGTCGAAGTAAAGTCCGTGGACGCGATAAGCGTGACCGAGCGCCGGGTCGGCATGGGGATCTAGGTGCAGATGCTGCGCCGCCCAGGCCGCGACGGCGCGTGCTTTTTCCTCGGAGATCTGGAATTTCAACTCGAAGGCTGGCGCCTCGCGGTCCTTCCATAGAGACGGGGAAAGCGCGGACGGTGTCTGTAACGAGTAGACGCCATTGCCGATCTCGCGTATGGCGCCGGGTTCCTCGGCGGGGACGGAATGCGCGGCGCCGTTTGCTTCTCCGTTCTGATCGTTGTTCGAGCTAGGCAGCGCCGCGCTCATGGGGTCTTCTCCTTCGGCGTTTCCTTGCTTGTAACGTTCTTCTTCGGGGCGCTGATGCCGGGGCCGAACTCCGGCCGGGGGACAAATTGGCTGAGGCCGTCGGCGATTTCTTTCTCGTCGAGGCAGCCGTTCTTGTCTTTGTCCCAGTGCTTGAAGAGCATCTCGGCGCCGTCGAGAAACGCCTCGCGCGACACGGTCTTGTCGGCGGCGGCGCCGACATTCTTGAGAATCGCGGCGGCGATGCCTTTGCCCGGTCCGGCGCCCTTGGGAGGCGGCGGTTTGAAGCCGCCAAAGCCTTGCGGCGCGGGCATGATACGGTTGATAGTGTCGCTCAATTGTTGTTCGGTCACGGGAGATTTGTCATCGCCGCCGGCTTCTTTAAACAGCCGTGCCCCGGCGGCGTCGATTTCGTTGAGCGTGAGGACGTTGTTCATGTTGATGTCGGCGAAGTCGAGGATGGCCTTGGCGAGGCGATTGCCCGAGCCGGGTGCGGCCGCTGGTGGGCCTTTGGGCGCGCCGCCGGGCGGACCCTTGCCGCCGAAGTTGAAGCCGGCGAGTTGCTTGCCTGGCGACGTGCCGTCAAGTTGTGCGAGCACCGACTCGGCGCGTTTCGTCGTGAAGCCGCGCAAGTCTTGCTTCGGTCCGCCGAAACTACCGAAGCCGAAACCGCCCTTGGCGGCTGGTTCCTTGGCGTCCCGGATTGTCTTCTCGAGAACGGCGATCATCGCACTCAGCGTCTTCGGGCTATAGGCGCCCTCGGCCAACGTGCGCATGTGTTTGCGATAGGCATCGTTGTGCTCTTTGATGGCGAGCACCCGTTCGGTGAGGCGGTTCTTGCCCATGTACGGCTCGGCGATGCTCCACTCGATCTGATCGCTCGAACCGCCGCCGAAGCCCATTCCGCCGAACGCGAGGTCGAGGTCCCATGGGATGAAGTGGAACTTGTTGTCTTTCGGATTCAGATAGAGATAGTAGTTGTGCCCCAGGCCGAAGAAGCTGTCGAGATTCGCGACGATGCTGTTGGCGGCCGCGAAACGCAGGAAATTCTCGACATCGAGATAGTCGCCGATCTTTTGCTGGAAGGTCGCCTCGCTGGACTGATTGACGAGCTTGGTGAACTCGATGAGCCGTTTCTTTTGCGCATCGGTCGGCTCGCGTTTCGGGTTGTAGCGATCCTTGTAGGCGTTCCAATTCTCGCCCATGTACGGCAAACCTTGAACTTTTTCGGGCTTGAGCAGCATGCCCTCATTGCTGCCGAAGTTGGCCTTGAGGAACGGCTTGTCGACCGATTCGACGAGGGTGTAGACGCCGACGTAGGTCTTGTCGTATTTCGTCGGCACGCTGAGATGGAACTTGACGAACGCGGTGCGCGGCGCGGGGACGCCGGCAGCGCGGAAGATGGCGTAGCCGAGGGCGTCGCGGATGCGCGTCGAGTCGGCGACGCCGTTGCGCAGCGTCAGGCCGCCCATGCCGAAGACCTTCTGGTCCTCGAGGTAGTGGTTGACATCGACCTTGAATGGGCGTTTGGGCCCTTGCGCGGACATTTGATACGTCGAGTTGCCGGTGTAGCGGATGCCGACTTCCTTGACGAGCTTGTCGTTGAATTCGAGTTCGCCTTTGACCCAGGGGAACTCCATGCCGAAGCCCTTGCTCTTGTGTACGTCCCGGTTGGGATCGACGGGCTTCTTCTCTTCTTTCTTGGGGGGAGGCGCATCCTTCTTTCCGCCGAAGGCGCCGAACATCATCATGCCGCCGCTGGGGGTCATGTCCTGGTATTCCTTGGCGCCGATCTTCAGATGGATGGTCCAGAGCTTGTCGGGACCGAAAACGTCGTCGCGCTTCATCTCGGCGGGAGCTTTTTCAATCTTGGTCTGGGCGTGATTGGAAGTCTGGCAGAGCAGGAAGCAGCCGCACACCGCGGTCAACCCAGCTATGGACTTGAGCATGATCGTTCTCGCTCGGTGGGGTAACGTGTCCATAAAGGTTTTACTGTTCGCGATGTTAAGAATTCATGAAATTATATAGGTGAACCGAAATCATTGATAGAGAAGAAACCGAATCTGGTTGACGCGCGCCGTTTGATACGGGAAACTTAGGCGTATTGCCGCTTGCGGCTTGGGGTTCGCGTGCTCGATTTCGAATGCCAAGCCGCATGCGGTAGATGCCAACAGGGGGCAGTGATGGGCCATCCGCATGAGGATCGTTTCAGCCGGCGTGAGGTGCTGCGTTTGGGCAGCGCTTTCGGGCTGGCGTTGACGCTGGGGGATCTGCTGCGCGCTCAATCGACGGCGCGGACTCGGCCGACCGGGCGCACGTTTGGACAGGCGCGCTCCGTCATCGTGCTCTACCTGCACGGTGGGCACGCGCAGCAAGAGACGTGGGACCCGAAGCCCGACGGCCCCGCTCCCGAACGTGGCGAGTTCGGCGCCAGCGCGACCAGCGTGCCTGGCGTTCGCTTCGGCGAACTGCTGCCGCGCTCCGCCGCCATCGCGCACAAGCTGGCGATCATTCGCTCGATGAGCCACGGCAACGCGAATCACGTGCAGGCGAGCCTCAGCGCCATGACTGGACACGCTCATCCACCAGCGACCGAGACGCGCGGCGACTTCGCGCCGACCGCCAGCGACTTTCCGCCATTTGGCGCCGTTCTCAGTCGGGTTCGTTCGCCCGGCCAATTGCCGACGTGGGTACAGATCGGTCCCCTGATGCGGCGAAACAACGGTACGGTGCTGCACGGCCAAACGCCTGGCTTCCTTGGCCCGCGCTATGCGCCGCTCTCGGTCGATCAAGAATTGTTGCCGCCGGACGTTCGCATTGCAGCGGTCGCGACTGATCCGAATGTACCGATCATGCGCTTGACCGGGCGCGGCCGGCTTTTGGAGGAAGTCGAGCAGCAGCGCCGGCAACTCGATCGCGCGGCCGAGCTTGAAACATTCGACGCGTATCATCGGCAAGCGTTCAACATCCTCAGCTCGCCGGAGACGGCGCGGGCGTTCCATCTCGCTGCCGAGCCGACGGCAGTGCGGGCGCGCTACGGCGCCAGCGAGTTTGGCCAGCGTTGCCTGCTCGCGCGTCGACTGGCGGAGGCGGGAGTGCCGATCGTAAACGTCCATTTTTGTCATACGCCGACGGGATCATGGGACACGCATGGCCAACACTTCAGCCAGATGAAGAACCACCTGTGCCCGATCTTCGATCAAGCGTTTGCGGCTCTCGTGGACGACCTCGACCAGCGCGGCCTGCTCGACCGAACGCTGGTGCTGGCGACCGCCGAGTTCGGCCGCACGCCGCGCGTCAATGGCAGTGCCGGGCGCGACCATTGGCCGTGGGTCTACTCGATCGCGCTGGCTGGCGCCGGCACGCGCGCGGGGGCCGTTTACGGCGCGTCCGACGGAATCGCAGCGCATCCGACGGCCAACCCGCACGATCCGCGCGATCTTGCCGCGACGGTGTATCACCTCCTTGGCGTGCCGGACGATACGCTCATCAACGACCAGACGAATCGGCCGCATGCGCTTGTGGTGGGGAGGAAAATCGACGGGATCTTGGCATAGCTGCGCACTTCCACATGGGTTGACGTTGGGCTTGCAACAATCTGCGGCAAGAAACTCTCAGGCGCGATGCTGGCATGAATGGAACGAAAAAAGGCGCCGGGATTGATCCCGGCGCCTTCTTTTGTGCTGTCGGCGCGTAGCCTCATCGTTTCTCAACCGGCAGCGTCGATAGCTTCTCGCGCAGAATCTGCGTCCACACGGTCGGGTAGACGCGATCGATCGAGGGGAGCGGTTTGCTCGCGAAGAGCCAGTGGGCTTGCGTTTGCTGATTGACGTTGCGCGGCATGCTCATGGGGAGCGCCTGCTTGTTGCCTCTGTGCCCCGCCTCAGCGTGGTAGCGTTCGACGTGGGCCTGGCGAACCACCTCGGCGTACTTTCTTTTGTCAACCTGCCGAGCCCTGAGATCGGTGCTGAGCGTCAATGCCGATTTGCGCACCTCGTAGGCCCAGCGCGCTTCCACTAAAAACTTGTCGGCGCCGACCTGTCCGGGGATGGCGTGCAATACCGTGCCGTCGCCGAGGCAGAAGTAGCTCGCGACGTTGCCGCCCACCTTCTGGCCGTTAACGATCTGAAACGTCCCCACCTTGAGATAGGTGCTGACGAAGTTTTCATTGAGGTAATCAGCCACGCGTGCATCGCCCAAAGCGTTCACACGGAACGCGTCGGCGTTGTTTCAGGTAAAGTCCTTGTCTTCGAGGTTGCCGGAGAGATGGACGACGAAGACGAGTTTCTTCTTGTCGAAGGCCATTTTGAAAGCCTGCGGCGGATCCTTCACGAAGAGAACGTTGGTGCCGATCTGATCACAGTTTGCGAAAACCTCAAGGTTGATGTCTTTCTTGAACGCCTTGTCCGGAACGGGGGCGGGCGCGACCGCGGGCTTGACGTTGAGGTTCACTTCTTTCTTGATCGCCTCGACCGGGCCGGGGGCAGGCGCGGGAATGACATCCTCGGGGAAGACTTTGAGTTCGGGCGGCACGTCGTCGTTGCGCGGCGCGAGATGCCGGACCAGCTTCGGGGCCGCGTCACCTGCCTTGGGTTCTTTGGCGCCGATGCCGAACTCGTCCATGTCGGGGGCAACGAATGGCGCCGGCTGACCAGCCTGGGGCAGCGCGTTCGGGCGGTTGAGCGCGAGCGGCGGCTGTTGTGCCGGTTGCGACCCTTGCGAACGGGCGCACAGGGCGATCGTCAAAATGGCGATCCCCCAGGCGACGCTGCCGCCGACCGCGATATAGAGCCACGGCAGCTGACGGGCGTCGCTCTCCTTGCGTTTCGGCGCCGGCTTTTCGGGCGGACTTGCCGTGCTCCTTTTGGCAACGAGGATGCCGGACGGGATGGGTTTGCGTGGTGAGGGGTCGGAATACGACATACCAGGCCTCCAATTGAGTCAACACACGGTTGCACGTTTGGATGGCTAGAGAGATGCGAGTCGAATCCACCTGTGCGGCCTTGAGGTGACGGCCAATTGCAGGTCATTCTCCCATCCATCTGCCCATCCATACTAACCGTGCCGCTTGCGTGATGTCAAGCGGCTTCTGGCTCAACATGCTATTCGTCGTGAACGCCCTTGCATTTTGTCGAAAGCGAGCGCGGTGAAAATGGCGACAACCTAACGAGCCGCGAGCGCCAGGGAGTGGAAATTGCTCGCGCAGGATTCCTCAACGGACATCACCCCGGCCGTTTCGCCTTCAGCGTCATGTGCGGGTGGCTCTTGCCGGCGAATTGCCAGGCGCATGAAAACGAGGCGCTCGTGATGGACCAACTATAGTTGCCGCCGTCATCGATGGATTTGCCGGCGTCGCCTCCAAGCACGATGCGCAACTTGTCCACGCCGCCGTCGTGTCGAATAGCGTCGTCGAGGACTTTGCGCCCCACGGCCGAGAAGACGGCCAGGCGTTGTTCGAGCAGCTTACGGGCTTGCAGCTGAGGCTTCTCACTCAGCTCGCCGATGAGCAGCCCCTTGCCCTTGATCTTTTTGGCATCGTCCGCAGTCAACGCGGCGGCGAACTCCAGGGCCAGCTTGTCTTCCTCGACCCAAATCGTCGCCTCGCCGGCCCCCTTCGCTCCCAGGACGATCGGCCCAAACTCGCCGCCAGGCTCCTTGCCGAACTCGATATGAACCAAGGTTAGGTGATTATTCTTATCGATCCGGCAGGCGAAGCGTCCCGCATCGGGATTGCCATAGAAAGTCACGCGCCCCTTGCCCCCCATTTCGAGGCAGCGTTTCAAGCCGAAATCCGACAGCAGGGAGCGGAACAGGTCGTCCACCAGCTTCTTCTGTTCGTCCGACATTTGGCTGATCGGCGTGCCGGTCCCCTCGGTGGCAAAGCGAATGAGGCCGCGACTCGTGTCGTTCCAATCTCTGGCCGCCTCCTTCTTTTGCGGGCCGGTCAGGCTTTGAAACAGCTTGAGCGCGGCCGCGCGCGCAGTCTCGTCAGGGGTTGGCCCTCGTTGGCTCAGGGCCAATGCGGCGCCGAAGAGGACGAAAACGATGCCCATCAGGAGGATTCGTTTCATGAGAAAACCTCGGACGATTCGTTAGCGTTGGCGCAGTATTGCCGCTTGCGGCTTAGCGTTCGCGCCGTGCCGGTGCCGAATGCTAAGCCGCAAGCGGCAGTCCTGCTCAGATCTTGATAAACGCCTTGTCAAACTGAAACGCCCGGGCCCGGAACAAGAAGTCGACGATACTTCCCTCGTGAGGCTGCAGCCAGTTGAGCGCGATCGTCTTCATCGGACCGATGTTGAGGCGGTCGATGTGCGTCGCGTCCGTCAAGGCGCGCTGGAACTTCGCGTCCTCGGTGACGGCGCTGCACACCAGCGTCGGGCCGATCGATTCGAGCATCTTCTCTTGCGGGCACTCGACGACCGTCACGAACGGGAACATGAACTCCTTCTTGGCGATCGCCTTCTCGTGGTTCTCGCAGTAGATCACCGTGGGCCGCATGTAGTCGCAATGTTCGCGCTTCACCAACCGGCTGCCGTACTTCGCGGTGCAGTCGATGACGCCCGCCTCCTTCACGTCCTGATCGATCTGGGCGTTGATGGCGTCGGCCTGGCCCTTGACCGTGAACGCGGCGATGGCGGACTTCGGGTCCTCCGGCGGCAGCGGCTGCACGGGACCGATCTTGGCAGCGATGGCCTCGGCGATCTTCTTGCCGTGCCGCGATACCCACACACCGGAGCAGTTGATGCAGCCGCGGCCCGAATTGATGAACACGCTGTCGGCCATGATGTCGACGTACTTTTCCCATTCATCGACCTTGTCGTCGCCGAGCAGGATCTTCGAGAAGCCGGGGCCGTGCGCTTGCACCTTCGGGTTGCCCTTGTACTGCTCGACCGTGGCCGTGCCGCCGAAGATCAGGCTGCGCGGGCAGTGCGCCAGGACCGCGGCGCCGACATCGCCGAGGCCGGGGTAGATCGCGATCGCCTGCTTCGGAATGCCGGCCTGCACGAACGCTTCGGCCATGCGATACGGCGTCCACGGCTCTTGAGGCCCTGGCTTGAGGACGAGCCCGACCTGCATCGGGATGATCGGCAACCAGAGCGTGTGTACGCCGGGCGAGTTCGACGGCAGCACCATGCCAAGCACGGGCGACTGGCACTGGTAGCTGACGGGCACGCCGCGCGGCTCGACGCCGTAGCCGCGCGCGAGGATGTCGAGGTCGAGGCCGCGCGTGAGCGAGTCGAGGATCTTGTCCATGTTCGCGAGGACGAACTGGTTCTTCTCCATATTGAACTTGCACATGTGTTCGGGCAGCCCGGTGGTCGCCGACTGCATGCGCGCGAACTGATCGGGCGTCTGCGTGCCGGTGCCGAGCGGCAAGGTGGCGGTGGCGTAGAGCTCGCCCGCCTTCTTGGCCATTTCGAGCAGCTTCTTGATCGGGATCTCTTGCAGCACTTTGCGTGCGCGGGCGGCGTGCTTCATATCGCGTTCGACGAGCCCGCCATTGGCGCGGCTGACCTCGGCCAACACCTCGCCGGTGGCGAAGTGAACGACTTTGTCCTTTTCGAGGCTGTCATAAGGTTCGCCCCAACGCGAAATCGGGATGTGCAACATGGGTGGGTTTTCTCCGAAAAAAAAAGGTGACGGTTAGCGGTAGGCGTCCTTGCGATGGCGGATACGGATGATAAGCACGGTCAAGACATCATCCTCGATCGAGTAGACTACGCGATAATCTCCAATGCGGATGCGGTATCGATTTTTCTCGCCTTCGAGCTTGAGGCTGCCGGGTGGGCGGGGGTTTTCGGTCAACGCTTCGATCGCAGCGACGATGCGTTCCGCAATTTTCTTCGGCAACCGCGTCAGTTCCTTCCTGGCGGCCGGAGCGATGACCAAATGATACGTGCTCACGAGATTTTCCGTTTCTTGCGCAGTTCAGCTTTGACTTTCTCGAAGGGAATGGGCACTTCATGCTCTCTCTTACGGGCTTCGAGGATATCAACAATATCCTCCCAGAGCTCGGGATTCCTCTTGAGGTCGATCAAGACGGCCTTGGGTTCGCCCTGCTCATCAAAGAAATACTGTACGCCTTTCATGTTTGCCTCGTTTCGCGGCTTGTGCCGGAGGATGTGAATGCTCATTTGATCTTGCCAAGTTTCCTCAGGCGTTTTTCCACTTCCTCCAGCGACAGCGTGGGTTCGTGGCGGCGCTTCTCCAGAATCATGATGTCCTGGAAATCCTCCCAGATCTCTGGATTCTTCTTCAGATCGATGAGCACCGCGATCGGCTCACCTTTATCGTCGTAATAGTACTGTACGCCTTTCATGAATCACTCCTTCATCAAACGGCTTGCAATGTCTTGGCATCGATCCAGGTGCATAACTCTTCGTCCTCGAAATCGTGTACGTCGAGGTGGAATCGCATCCTGGGCTTCGGGATCTTCTCGCCGTTTTTTCGCAGCGCGCTCATGTGAAGGGCCATCGCCTCGGCCATTAAGGCGCGGGTTTTCTCGATCGTGCGGGCGGCGGCGACGCAGCCGAGCAGGTCGGGAGCCATGGCGCTATAGGTCCGTTTGCAGCGACAGATTCTCACCAGGAAGCGCATGCCAAGGCTCCTCTTCGCCCTTGTTTTTATAGCAGGGTGAACTGGAAACTCATAGGGAGCCGCGCGAAATAGCTGACACTACCGATTGTGCCGAGAGTGTGAGCCGGCGGTCAGACAGATCTTTCCACGCGCGAAGAATTCTCAAGGCTGGCGGCGATGTGCAGACGATGACATGGATACGTCCCGTCCTCCTCTTGATTGTGCCCCCTGTGCTTGCCGAAGGACCTCCGCCATGAATCCGCTCATCCTCTGTGCGATCCTATCCCTGGGCTCAACGCCTACCCCGCGGCCGGCGTTTCCACCGGCGCCCGCGCCGACACAGGCGGAAGTGGAGGCCGTGCGGGCCGTCGTGAAAGCGAACTCGGCGTTCGCCATCGATCTGCATCAACGACTCTGCAATCAAAAAGGCAACCTTGTCTATTCGCCATGGAGCATCTCGACCGTGCTGGCGCTGACGTCGGTCGGCGCACAAGGCGAAACCTTGGCGCAAATGAACAAGACGCTGCGCCTGCCGGAGCCGCGGCAGACGCACGTCGGCGTTTCGCAGCTCCTGCGGCTGATGCAATGGCAGCGCGGCTACGAAATGAACGCCGTCAACGCGATGTTCACCGGCAACAACATTCCCTGGCGCAAGGACTTTCTCGATTACACGCGCTATTACTACGGCGCCTCGATCTACACGCCGAACTTTCGGGATCAACCCGAGGCCTCGCGCCAGCTGATCAACGGCTGGGTCGAGGCGCAAACGCGCAATCGGATTCGCGGCTTGCTGCCGCCCGGCGCCATCAGACCGGACACGGGCATCGTGCTCGTCAACGCGATCTACTTCAAAGGCGCCTGGGAGAGCCCGTTCAAGCAGCACATGACCCAGGTGATGAACTTTTCACTCACCGCGAAGGACAAGGTTGCCGGGTTGACGATGTTTCAGAGCGGCGGCTTTCTCTATGGCGAAAACGAGACCGTCCAGGTGCTCGGCATGCCGTACCAGGGGCAAGATCTCATGATGATGTTGATCCTGCCGCGCGAGCGAAACGAGCTGGCGAAGCTGGAGAAGGACCTGACCGGCGACCACATGCAGGATTGGATCGCCAGACTGGAGCTCCATCCCACGGTAGACGTGTTCTTGCCGCGCTTCCGGCTGGCTTTTGAACTCAATATGAAGGAAACGCTCGCCGACATGGGCATGCGTGATCTCTTCAACGACAATGCCAACCTCAGCGGCATGGCGACGAACCATCCGTTGAAGGTGACGGGGGTCCTGCACAAGGCGTTTCTGGAATTGCAAGAGGAGGGGACGGAAGCCGCCGCGGCAACCGCAATCCCTGCTGGGGTGCCGTTGTCTCCAAACCCAAGGTTCTTCACGCCGCCGCCGCCGCGGCCGGTGTTTCGCGCCGATCATCCGTTCCTGTTCAGCATCGTCGATCGCCGTTCGGGGAGCTTGCTGTTCATGGGACGGATGAGCGATCCGACGAAGTGATGCGACAATTCTCTCCCAGGGCGCAACAAGAAAGCCGCTCGTCTTCGCGCGGAAGTCGAGCGGCTTTCTTCAAACGGCAAACCGTCTAGTTGTTGAGCTTCTTCGCTTCGACCTTCTTGTCGGCCTTGCGCTCGCCGATGGTCCACAGCAGCAAATCGTACTCGTCGCCATCCTCGCCCTTGACGGTGATCGTCTTGTTCGGTTTCCACTCGCCCAGGGAGAAGCGATGCGAGACGATGCGGGCGCCGGGCTTCAGCGTTTTTTGCAGCACCGGGCTCAGGCGTTCGCCGAGGTCGTCGCCGATGTAGAGGAGCACGACCGTGGCGTCCGACATGTCCTTGACGTTGAGGATGTCGCCTTCACGGATCTCGATCTTGTCCTCGAGCTTGGCCTTCTTGACGTTATCCTTGGCCTTCTTGACGATCTCCGGGTCGATCTCGACGCCGACGCCTCGTTTGGCGCCGAACTTCTGCAAGGGGCGGATGAGCATGACGGCGTCGCCGCAGCCGAGGTCGTAGACGACGTCGTCCTTGGTGACCTTGGCGAACTTGGCCATCTCATCGACGATGTCGTTGGGCGTCGGATACCAGCGGGCCTTGATCTTGTCGGTCAGGTCCTTCACGGTCAGATCGACCTTGGCGTTGTCGCCCCCCTTGATCGTGATGTCCCGGTAACGGAAGATCTTCGTGTAGTTATTCGGCTCGACCAGGGCTTCGATCTTGAACTTGAAGTCCTTGCCCTTTTCGAGCTCGGTCTTGTAGGTGCGCGTGGCGCCCTCGCCTTCAAAGACTTTGCCGTTGATGGTGACCACCGTCTCCTCTTGGCCCGCGGGGGGCACGAGGATGGTGATTTGCGATTCGACTTTTTTGCCTTTTTGTCCCTCGACGGCGTTCCAGGTAGAAAGGCCCGCGAGAACAACAAGACACAGCCCGACGCGAATGGAATTTTTCATGGTGCAGCGGTACTTAGGGTTGGAATGCGGGGTGAACGCAACGCGCGTCTATTCCGCCATTTCGTCATGGTATTTGTCGACCGTCAAGAGTCAAAGCGATTCGTGACGCCGACACGTTGTCGATGGATGGCGCCAGTTGGCCCTACCCAACGTGGAATGCCCTTTCTCTCAGTATCACTTCCTCATTCCTCGTTCTTCATTCCTAATTGCGATCAAGAAAGAAGAATGAGGAAGTGAATGCGGCAATACCCGCAATCGGTCAATACACGCCCACGACCGTCGTCGCCGCGAAGGCGCGGAAGGGCTTGACACCGGAGCAGCCGTCCCACGGGTACTTCGCCGACGGCTTCTCGCGCACGGCCTCGTCGCGTTCCATGAAGCGCGGGATGAACAGCTCGTTCGTCAGCGTCGTCAGCATGACCCGGCCGTCGGCGCCGTAGGGGACGACTTTGTTGTAGTCGTCGAAATCGACGATTTGAGCCACGGCGCGCGGCTGCGGAGCGTAATAGTTGATTTTGTAGCCGTCGTCCTTGGTCGGCATGTCCGACGCGGCCAGACCCATGAGCGTGTTGCCATAGGTCGGCGCGATGTAGATGCCGGGGCCGAGCAGCTCCTCGATGGCGAAGCGGATCCACTGGCTGGTCATTTCGGTGCCGCCGCAGAAGACGCCGGTGATGCCCTTTTCTTTCAGCGTCGTGCCGTCTTTTTCGAGACGGCCGCACAGAGCGTCGAGCAGCTTCGGCGTCGTGAACATGCACTTGATGTCGTGATTGGCGGACAGGATGGTCACGGCCTGATCAATGACGTGTTCTTGATAGGCCTTGAGGTGCTCCATCCATCCTTTCTTGATGACCTTGATGACCCAGCGCGGATCGAGATCGACGCAGAAGCTGATGCCGCCGCGAAACTGCGCGAGGTGCTCGACGGCCAAGCGCAGACGGCGCGGGCCGGAAGGGCCGAGCATCAGCCAGTTGGTGTTCTTGGGGAAATACTGGTCCGGCAGCGTGGCCGAGAACATCTCGTAGTCGATCCAGTGGTCCTCGCAGACGACGCGGCTCTTGGGGATGCCGGTGGTGCCGCCGGTCTCGAAGACGTAAGTCGGCTTATTCCACAGCTTCTTGGGCAGCCAGCGGCGCACGGGGCCGCCGCGCAGCCAGTCGTCCTCGAAGAGGCCGAATTTTTTCAGGTCGTCGAAGCACTTGACTTCCTTGCGCGGATCGAAGCCGAGCTTCAGAAGCGGGTTCTTGCCCGCGGCGGCCTCGACCCAGAACGGCGTGCCGGTCTCCGGGTTGAAGTGCTGTTCGATGGTCTCGCGCACGTGGGCGTCGAGAGCGTCCTTGGCTTGTTGGGATGTCATACTCATTGAGATAACTGTCTCCACAAAGACTTACTAGCCCCGAGCGCAAGCGAGGGGGCGTGTCGAAAAGAACCCCCTCGCTTGCGCTCGGGGCTGGTTAGTTATTTCCCAATCGCAATCGCATGCAACTTGAACCGCGTCGTGACGTACAAAACCCCGTTGGCAACCACGGGCGTGCTCCACACGCAGCCATCCATGTTGACGGTGGCCAGCACCTTGCGCGTCTTACCGTGCTGGAAGATGAGGATCTCGCCATCCTCGGTGCCGATGTAGATCTTGCCGTCGACCCAGTACGGCGAACCCCAGACCGTCGCCTTGAAGTCGTGGTCCCAGTGGCGCTGTCCGGTCGCGGCGTCCAGGCAGTGCATGTAGCCGGCTTCCTCGGCGATGTACACCAGCCCGTCATGGACGGCCGCGGTGCTGATCGTCGAGCCGAACTTGACCTGCCGGCCCTTCTCCGGCGGCGGATCGAACGCGCCGCCGAACGCCCAGACGAGAGCGGAATCCTTGTTCTTGGCGTCCTTCGCGTCGAAGCTCTTGAATGACACGTCTCCTTTCTTGGTGACATCCAGGCAAAGGAATTGGCTCGAGCGCGGCGTATGGGCATTCGTCGGATACACGCCCAGGCCGATGTAGAGGCGATCGCCCACCACCACGGGCGTGGCGACGAAGTAAAGATCGATCTCGCGGGCGCCCTTCTTGACGCGCGTTGGCAGGCAGTCGCACTTCCAGATCAGGTTGCCGGTCTCGGGCTCGAAGCTGTAGAGGACGCTATCACCGCCGGGGAAGATGACTTGGGTCTTGCCGTTGACGACGGCGAGCGTCGGGTTGGACCATTGTCCCTCGATGATGCGCGTGCCGGGCAAATTCGAGTGCCAGGCGAGCTTGCCCGTGTTTTTGTTGATGGCGACGAAGCTGGGAGCTTTGGGAGAGTGCAGCTTGCCTTCCTCATCGGTGCCGTTGCCGGTGACGAACATGATGAGATCGCCATGGATCAGAGGCGAGCAATTCGCCAGATGGTGCGGGAAGACCTTGTGTTCCTTGTTGAGGTTATAGGTCCACTTGACGTTGCCCATGATGTCCGCGGCGATGATCTCGCAGCCCGGGGCCATGTAGTAAAGCATCTTCCCCTCAACGACGGGGGTGGAGCAAAGGCCCTCGGGGAGCGCTTCGGCGGAGCAGACGTCGGCGGGGATGTCGTGGACGATCTGCCAGAGAAAGTTGCCGTCGGACTCGCGGAAGCACATGAGAATCGCCTTCTTGTCCTTGACGGCCTTGTCGCGCGGCTTGGCGTTGTTGGTGCCGACGTAGATGCGTCCGTCGGCGATGACGGGGCCGCCGAAGGAGCGATCGCCGAGGTTAGCGATCCACTTGACGTTCTTGTGTTTGCCGTCCTCGACATTCCAGTCGATGGGGACGTTCTTGTCGATGAGGTTGACCATGTTGCGCGCGGTGGTGCCGCCGTACAGGGGGCTATCGGTTTTGGCGTCGTTCTTGGCGCCGACGTGGACGGTCCTACGGGAACAAACGCTGGCCTCGCTGACCGAGTAGATTGCCATGCCGATTGCGGGGGCCAACGCGACCAATACCGCGCGAAATTTCCAGGGCATATTCATGTGCATCCTCGAATAGTTGGTTTAGCCGGCGAGCTTGCTCGCCGGGGGCCGCGCTCACGGCGAGCAAGCTCGCCGGCTAAACGATGTACGGCACGACAAACGCCCAGGACTGCGCTGGGCGTCCTTCCTTGGCCGGATTTCCTTCGACGTAGGCAATCGCTTTTTGCAGATGCTCAACGTCGTCGATGAACACCTTCCAGCATCCCTCGGCCCAGACCGGACGATCGGGTCCCGGCCATGATTCGGTGTCGACCAACTGTTGCGTCGCACGTGTCTTCAAGTGTCCGACCATGCGTTCGATCTTCCGCTCATGGCGCGCCATCACGACATGCACGTGTTCCGGCAGAATCGCGCAGGCGTGGATTTGATAGTTGCTTTCGTCGACCGCCTTGTGAAAGCCGCGCCCAATCACCAGGATCTGGCTTTCCGTCCAAATGACAGGCGGAAATTTCAAAGCCTTCTTCGTCGCTTCTCTGAGCCGTGCGTTGTGAGGGCGTGCCGCGACGGACCGCCGGGTCTCAACCTTGGTGGCGGGACCGAAGCGCAGGAGTTCCCAGCTGCCGACGAAATCGGACCACGAGCCGCGCGGATCGTTTGGCAGCCAGAAGCCGTACGCCGAAAAAACGGCGTGATAGGCAATGATCATCAGGATTCCCCACGTTTGGCCGGCGAGCTTGCTCGCCGAGCCGAGGGCCGAGCGGCGAGCAAGCTCACCGGCTAAACGATCAGTTTTTGATGGCGTACAGTTTATTCTCGGTCATCACATACAGAACGCCGTTGGCGGCGACCGGCGTGGCGCGAACGCGGGCGCCCATTAGATTCTCCGCCAGTTTCTCAAGCTTGTTGCCGTGCTTGAAGACGTAAACGACGCCGTCGTCGTTGCCGAGGTAGACCTTGCCGTCGGCGTAATAGGGGGAGCTCCAGATGTCCGCATCGGTCGAGTATTCCCATTGGAGTTTGCCGGTGCTCGCGTCCAGGCAATGCAGGACGCCGTTCAAGTCGGAGGCGTACACGAGATCCTCGTGAATGGCGCACGTGGACATGGTGCGGCCGAAATAGTAATTCCGCTTGAGTTTCTTCTGTGTGGCTGGATCGGTGATGACGCCGCCGTAGTGCCAGACCGCGGCGGAATTGGGATTGGGCTTCGTTTTTGGCGGGAAGACGGTGTCATCGGTGACAAGCTCAGGGGAGACATCGCCTTTCTTGGTCATGTCGATGCACCACAGGTGGCCGATGCCGGTGCGGTGTTCGGGATCCTGACCCGTGCCGATATAGACGCGGTTTTTGTAGATGACCGGCGTGGCGATGAAGTCGCTGCGTTCGCCGGTGCGCAGGATGTACTTGGCGTCCTTCGGATTGCAATCGAATTTCCAGAGAGGCGCGTCGCCGTTCTTGGCGTTGGGATCGAAAGCGTAGATCCAGCCGTCGCCGCCGGGGAAGATGACTTGCGGTTGCCCATTGACGACGGCGTAGGACGGATTGGCCCACTGGCCGTGCTGGATCAGCCGCCCGCGTTCGAGCAAGGTCTTGAAGCCGAGCTTGCCCAGCACGGGATCGAGCAACGCTTCGCTTGGAGAGCGGTCCTGCCAGACGACCGTGCCTTTGTTCTTGGACACCTCGATGCGGATGAAGCTGGGCGCCTTGGGCGCCGGCACGTTAATGTGGTTTTCGTTGACGCCGTTGGCCGTGATGACGTAGAGCTGGTCGCCGAGCAGGAGAGGCGAGCAGTCGGTGATGTTGTGCGGGAAGACGCCGAGCTGGGCGATCATATCGACTTCCCAGTGCGGCTTGCCGGTGGCGACGTCGGCGCAGACGACCTTGCAACTGTTGGTGGTGTAGTACATGCGGTCGCCGTCCACGTGCGGGCTCGAGCAGACGCCTTCCAGGGGCCAATCGACGACCTGGCCGCCGGGGAGTTTCGTGTGTACCGCTTGCCAGTTGAACGCGCCGGTGGCTTCGTCGAAACACATGACGACGCCGAGGTCGGACGGCACCATCACTTGTTTGCCGTTCACGAGGACGAGGTTGCCCTTTTCATCAACTTTGGGCTTCACCAGCGTCTTGTCGCGCAGGTTCTGATTGTTGGTGCCGACGAAGACTCGACCGCCGGCGACAATGGGGCCGCCATAGGCCTTGGAGCCGAGTCCGGCGGACCACTTGATTTTCTTGGGGTCGAGTTCGTCTTTCTTGTCCACCCACGTGACGGCCAGGCCCTTGGCGTCGAGGTTGACCATGTTCCGCGCGGGCGCGCCGCCGTACATGGCCCAATCCTGGGGCGGAACCTTCTTGCCCTGAGCGACGCTCGGCTCGGCGCCGTTGCGGCTGACGACGAAAAGCGCGACGCCTATTACCGCCAGGGTGAGTCCGCCGGCGAGCCATTGTTTGAGGGATGAATACGAGGTCATGAGATCGAACTCCTGTCTTTTAACTCGGTAGTCGAGATAGCTATTTTCTCAGGGGCGGATTTCAACGCAATCGCCTGGCTGGAGCGTTGCGAGCGCTGTGATGGCCGCGGGCATCAACGGCAACAAATCCGCGGCTCGATTCGAAACGGCAACCAGCACCAAAACGGCGATGTTCATGGCGTGAACGTTCTGTTGAAACGCAAGATTCTGGTCCACCGTGACGAAAACTTCAAAACTGTCGGCTGCCATTCGTTTCAACAACTCACCGTTCCTGACGCCAGACCAGCCCATTTCCGGCACGGTATGCGCATCATGTCCGAGGAATTCACGCTTCAACCGTTTCGGGACACACTCGTCGAGAAGAATACGCATGAGCGATCAACATTTCATTGGCCAATTCGAGTGCGCCAACCGCCTGTTGGCGCGAGACACTCGGAAAATCATCAAGAAAGTCGACAAGGGAATCGCCGGCCTCGAGATACTCCATCATGGTTCGAACGGGGACGCGCGTCCCCACGAAAACCGGCGTTCCGGACATTATGTCCGGATCGGATTGCAGGAATGGCGGTTGTGGATGCATGGTCAGCCTCTTGATTTCCATATTCATCTTACCGAAAGTCGCGAATTTTCACCGTCCCAGCAGCCGCGCCAGCCGAGGAAAATACGGTCTGCGAAAGCTATCGAGAACAACTTCGGGATTGCCAGTGGGTGTACTCGCACCGGCGTGTCGGGAAATTTCTTTGACGGGCGGGTTGGCCGCCGTTTTGGCTGCCTTGGCGGCTTTGCCGGCGCCACCCGAGTGCGGCGTCACGCGGACGTTATCGAAGTAGATCTCGGTCCCTGGCACGTCATTGAAGTTTCCGGTCACGTAGCCGTAAAGGGCGGCGCTGCCTTCGTAGTTCGGGTTGGAGTCGATCAGCTCTACGGTCCACTCGGCAGGCTCCTTTTCGCTGCGCGGCCAGGCCTTGCCCTTGATGACGCCTTTGCCTTTGACGATCTCGGTCGTCAACTTGAGGCGATACCAGACGCCGGGCTTGAAGTCGTAGTTGACGGTCTTGTCGACGCGCGGTAGCGCGTCCCAGGCCAGCAGGCGGAGCTTCTGAACATTGCCGGAGAACATCAGGGTATAGCGGTTGGCGACGATGCCGATGTCGGGCAGGAAGCGTGTCTTGGCGTTGCCTTTGTCGTCCTTACCGATGAATTCCGTGCCGAGGACGTCGGCCTCGATCATGTAGTTTTTCTCCGTGGGCAAGGTCATGTAGGCATTGCCGCCGGAAAAGAGGGGGCTGAAAATATTGTTGACCTTGGCGAAAACCTTGTTGCCATCGACCGTCTTGACGAGCCATTTCCCCTGGGCGTTGATCCAGCCGCCGGGAACGGCGCCGTCGGGGATCTTCTCGAAATCGATGGTGTACGGCAGCGCCGGGACGACGCGGACGCGCGCCGTGGCGTCAAGGCCGTCCGCCTTGGCGACGACGATGCTGCCTTGATTGGGCACTTTCGCATCGACCGTGAGCTTGCCTTCGGGCGTGATGACGCCCTTGAGCGCCGGTGGCTTGGCCTTGGCTGTCGGCTTCGGCTCGGGGAGCGTCCACTCGGCTGTGACCTCCTTGACGAAGTTGCCGTTGGCGTCGAAACCGCGCACCTGAAATGACGTGCTCTGGCCCGCGTGCAGCGCGACCTCGGCCGGCACGATTTGCAGATGGGTGATCTTGCCGGGCGTGACCTTCACCGCTACCGGATGGACGTCCTTGGTGGAAACACCGTCTTTCAGGCCGAGGCAGTAGGTTTCCTCGCTGGTGCTGAAGTAGACCCGACCATTGGCGATCGCGGGGGTGCCACTGAGTTCGACGTCTTGGCCGCCAACGCCCGGGAAGAACTGCGTGTCGAGCCGTTTGCATTTCTTCGCTCCCGGCTCGAGAATGTGGAACTGCGAGCTGACCTCGCCGACGTAGATTTTGCCGTCCGCGAAAACCGGACTGCCACGCGCCTCGCCGCGGCCATAATTGAACTTCCAGTATTCCTTGCCGGTCTTGGCGTCGAGGCAATAGAGCCGGCTGCCGTCGTCGGGCATAAAGAGCCGGCCGTCATGAAGGATCGGTGAAGCGTAACGGGCGTGGATGCCGTCGACTTCCCAGACCAACTTCGGCGCCCCGTCCTTGACGTCGGAAGCATCCAGGCAGATGACGCGCCCCTGGACGCTGCTGCCTTCGCTTTCCTCGCCGTGGCCGATGTAGACGAGGTTGCCGTCCACGACCGGCGAGCTGTTGATGGAGCTGATGCTGAACTTGGTGTAGCGCCACACCAGCACGCCGGTGCGTGCCTGGATCGCGAAGACGCTGCCGTCGGACGCGCCGCAGATCAGCAAACGCTGAGTGTTGATGGTGGCGATGACCGGCACCGAGTAATACGTGCCCTTCGGCCCCGCCGCCTCGGAGACCCACATCACCTTACCGGTGCGCTTGTCGAATGCGTAATAGCGGTTGGCGCCCTTGGCCTGGCCGCCCCAGCTCGAGTTGACCATGCCGAGAATCGCCAGGTCCTCATCGACGATCGGGCTGGTAACGCGCCCGCCATAGCCCGACACGCGGCCAAATTCCTCGCCCATCGAATGCTGCCAGACGACTTTGCCGTCCTTGCCGTCGAGACACATGAACAACCCCTGTGTGCCGTGGGCGTAGATGTAACCGGTTGCGACATCGGCGGCGATGTTGGTCCAGCCGAGACGGGTCGTGACAATGTCGGTGTGGAAGATCGGGAACGTGTGCTGCCAGATCACCTTGCCGGTCTTGGCGTCGAGGCACATGACGCGTTCTTGAATCGTTTCGGAAATATCCTCGCCGGCCTTGGTCTTCTTGCTGTCGTAATTGATGAAGTAAACGCGTTCGTTGAACACGAGCGGCGTCGAGCGGCTGCCGAATGGCGCTTTCCAGATGACGTTGCCTTCGACCTTGTCAGGAAGATTGGTGTCGGGCGAGACGCCCGTTTGCCTGGGGCCGCGCCAGTGCGTCCAGTCCGAGGCGGACAAATGCAAGGAAAAAGGAAATAGGAAAATGGAAAAAGTCATGCAGGTCCACACGAGTCGTCGCATCATCGAAGCACCCTTTTCAACAATTGAGCCACTTTTTCCTATTTCATCTTTACTTGACACGAATGCGTTGCGCTTTCATCTCGAACCGCGGCAACGATCCCGGCGCGACCAGCGCCACGTCGGCGCGAAACATCAACTCATCGCGGATCGCATTCACGACGCTCACGGCTAACCCGGCACCGGGGTTCGTATTCGGCTCAAGCTCGATGCGCATCTCCGCGAGGGCCGAGGAACGATCGATCGTGACGCGATACTCGACGATGTCCGCAAACCGCCGCAGCACGTTTTCGAGTGCCGAGGGGTAGAGGTTATTGCCGCGAATCGCGATCATGTCGTCGGTTCGACCGAGAATTCCCCCCGCCAAACGCATCCATTTCCTGCCACAGGGGCACGGGTTTGGATCGACGCGCACGAGATCGCCTGTTCGATATCGTAGGAGCGGACTGCCGAGTCGTCCCAGGTTTGTCAGAACCAATTCGCCGAGCGGGCCCTCACCGCCGGCCCCTTTCCCAGAGGGAAAGGGGAGAAGGATGCCTGTAGCCGGATCAATCACCTCCGCGACAAAGTCGTCCTCCAAAATATGTAGACCGCCGGGGTTGGCCGGACATTCAATCGCGAGCGGACCAATTTCGGTCATGCCGGTGTGATCGAAGACGCGCGCGTGCCACGCTTCTTCGATGCGCGCTCGCGTCGCGGGGATGCTGGCGCCTGGTTCCCCGGCAAGAATCAGCGCGCGCACGCCTTCCATGCGGACGCCATTTTCCGTCGCAAACTGGGCGAGATGCAAGGCATACGTCGGCGTACACAGGACCACCGTCGCTCGATTATCCAGCAGTATGCGCATACGCGCTCCGCTCGATAGTCCGCCCGTCGCCAGGCCCAGGCAGCCCATGCGCGCCGCCGCCTCGAATGCCGTCCAGAATCCCAGGAACGGGCCGAACGAGAACGCGAACAGCAGCCGATCCGCGGCCGTGACGCCGATGATGTCGAACATCGTCCGCCACGAGCCGAGCATGCGCTCCCAGCTTTCGGGCGTGTCGAGCCAGCGCAGCGGGGCCCCTTTCGTGCCAGACGTTTGATGCAAACGCGTGTAGCGCTCCAGCGGGTAGGTCAGCAGCTCCCCGTACGGGGGATGAGCTGCTTGATTGGCGAGCAGCTCATCCTTGGTCGTGAATGGCAGGTTTGTCCAGTCATCGAGCGGTAATCCGGCGAACTTGCGCGCATAGAAACGATGCGCGGGCAGGATGGTTCGCAGAAGTTCGCCCAGGCGTGGGTCCATATTTCCTGCCGCTTGCCGCGTTGCAGGTTCGCCTGCTACGCCGCAAACGGCTCCATTACTTCGCGATCTTGTACACGTAAATAAACTCGTGATCGCGCAGGTACAGATGCCCATTGGCGATGACCGGGTGCGCCCAAATCTGGGACTGCCGGCTCGTGGGACGGTTCAATGGAATTTGCGACTTCACGGGAATCGTGAAGCGGCTAATCACCTTCAAGCCATCGGTGTTCGGCTCGACGAGCGCGGCCACGCCATCGTCGGTGTACAGGTACAGCAATCCGTCCGCAGTGATCGTGGCGCCGCTGATGCAACTCAATTCGATGCGCTCGGTCCAGTGCGATTTGCCTGTCTTCATGTCCTGGCAGAACCAGGTCTTCGCATCGGAATGCCCATAGATGTTGCCGTCGAGCAGGACGACGCCGCCGTGGGCATTCTTGACTTTTTTCGCGGCCAGCTTGGGATAGAGATTTTTGCTCGACTTCTGCTTGTCGTCAATCTCGAAAAGGTTCGTGCCGCCGATGACCGACGATGCGAAGACCTGGTTATTGGCCACGATCGGCGTGGTGCCGATGCCGTTGCTGTCGTTGGTCCCGGTGAAGATATTGCCGCTCCAGAGAACCTTGCCGGTCTTGGCATCGAAGCCGGAGACGGCGCCGAGTTCACTGCCGTTGGTCGGGTCATAACTCGTCTGAATGTATTGGCGGACGCCGTGCAGCTCGGCGACAACGGGGGACGCGTAGGGAGCGCTGTGGGTCAGGCCCTTGCTGCGCCAGATGACGTTGCCGTTGGTCTTGTCGAGAGCGGCGAGGGTTCCCTTGGGGCCGCCCGGAGTGCAGATGAGATGTTTGCCGTCGATGAGGGGCGATTCGCTGTAGCCGTATTTGTCCATTATCGCGCCGCCGAGATCGTCGACGAGGTGCTTGCGCCAGACTTCCTTGCCTTTTTGCGTGACATCGACGCACACGAGCTGGCCGAGGCCGCTTAGGGCGTAGAGGAAGTTGCCGTCGACGGTCGGCGTGGAGCGAGGACCGTCGCCGTAGGTGTTGCCTTTGTAGGTGTAGAGGGGGCCGATCTTCACGCGCCATAGTTCATTGCCGGATTTTTCGTCAAGGGCGATGACGTATTCGTCTTTGGCGCTATTAATCGGACCCTTCGCGTCGTAATCGGTGCCGAGCGTGTAGACGACGCCCTTGGCGACGGCGATGGAGGAGTGGCCCAGCCCGGCATTCTTGAAGGTCCAGGCTAGCGCCGGCCCGTTCTTCGGCCAGGCTTTGAGCAGTCCTTTTTCCTTGGAGACGCCGGTGCGTTCGGGGCCGCGGAATTGAGGCCAATCGTCCGCATTCACCGCCGCGGCAACCAGGCTGCCGAAGAAAATGGCGAGCAATCCGTGTTTCATGGGAACCTCGTCGAAATCGAAATCCAGGCGGGAAAGGGCGTTTGTCGGCGGGTCAATCTCTACTTCAAGTATAGGGGGATGCCACAGCCAGTTCCACTGAATGGTACAGTTTGTGGTCCGGTCACTCCGTGACCGGAACACAAGGACTGTACCACTACCGGATTCCGTGGCGAGAATACGATCTTGCGAGTATGATTCACATATGCGTCATGTTCTCGCCGTCTCACTTCTGCTCGCGGTGGCGATGGTTAGCGACGCCCAGGAGCGGATCTCCGACAAGATCCTGCACGCGCCTGGCCGACCGCCCGATCGCATCGTCCTGACATGGTGCAAGGATCCGACGCGCACGCAAGCGGTCACCTGGCGCACCGACACCAGCGTGACCACGGCCATCGCTGAATGCGTTGACGCCGCCGCCGGCCCTGATACGAAGAAAACCGTAGCCGCCGCCACATCGCCTTTCAAGAGCGACCTGAGCGACGCCCATTTCCATACGGCCCATTTCGAGAATCTGACGCCGGACACCAAGTACGCCTACCGCGTCGGCGATGGCGTCAACTGGAGCGAGTGGAACCACTTCAAGTCAGCGAGCGCGCAGCCAGACAAGTTCCGTTTCCTCTATTTCGGCGACGCCCAGTACGAGCTCGTGGATCGCTGGACACCCCTGGTGCGCGCGGCGTTCAAGACGGCGCCGGATGCACGCTTCTCGATCCATGCGGGGGACCTGGTCAACTACGCCGGGAGGGATGCCCAGTGGGGCGAGTGGTTCCAGGCCGCCGCGTCGATCAATCGCTCGATGCCCGTCATCCCGACGCCGGGCAACCACGAATATATGCACGAGGAAGGCAGCCTCCTGCCACGCTATTGGAACAAGCAGTTCGCCCTGCCCGACAACGGCCTGAAGGACCTCGGCGTCTTCCATCTCGACTTCCAGGGCGTGCGCATCATCAGCCTCAACACCAACGAGAAAGTGCCCGAGCAGATCGAGTGGCTCAAGAGCGTGCTCATGAATAACCCGAATCGCTGGACGATCGTCACGTTCCATCACCCGATCTACTCGGCCGCGGCCGGGCGCGACGACCCGGCGCTGCGCAAAAGCTTGCAGCCGATCTTCGACAAGTATCGCGTCGATCTGGTGCTGCAAGGCCACGATCACTGTTATGGCCGCAGCGCACTGCTGGGCTACGACGGCGCGCGCGGCGGCACGGTCTACGTCGTTTCGGTGAGCGGGCCGATGTTCTATGAGTCGAACAACGACAAGTGGATGGTCCGCAAGGGCGAGAAACTCCAGTTCTTTCAAGTCATCACGATCGACGGCGACGCCTTGTCCTTTGAAGCCCGCACCGTGACGGGCGAATTGTTCGATAGTTTCACGCTGCGCAAACAAGACGGAAAACAGAACCTCTTGACCAATGAAACCCATGATCCGCGCAGCATGCCGGCGCCGAAACTTTGGCCTGGGACTCCGGAGCAGTGGACGTGGGGTCCGTTGGCCGTGGTCTTGCTGCTGGCAGGCGTCTTGGTGGCGATCAATGTGCTGCGCCGGCGCCGCGCGGCCTAGATTGCCGCATGCGGCTTGGCGCTCGCGTGATCGCAAGCGGCATATGCTCATTGCCCCGTCGCCAGCCACTTCACGCCGTCCGCGACCCAGCCGGAATGCCAGGTGTGCGGCGTCGTCTTTTCATCGCGATAGGCGTGCGCGATCTCGAGTCGATCCATCAGCTTGTGTGCCTCGACGTGATGCTCGCGAAAGCTCGCATAGCCAAGCAGCAGCAGACGCGGCTCTTTGCCGAGCGTCTTGGCGCGCGACTCCAATAGTTTCGCGATCTGATATTTCTCGAAGTTCTCCTGGGTTCCAAAGATCCCGTCCATGCCGTACTTGTTCGGCTTCGCCATCATAACCGGCGCATCCCAGGCTACGGCCTTCGCAAACACGTCGGGATGCCGCAGCAGCAGCGAGAATGCACCCCAGCCCGACTTGCTGAATCCCAAGAGCCAGCGGATCATCGATGCGGGATAGTGCTTCTCGATGAACGGCAGCACAACCTTGAGCAGATACGTTTCCTGGCGGATCTTCGCGTCGTTCGGATGATCCCCGAACCACGGCAAATGGCTGAAGATGGGCATGACGCAGATGACGCCGAACTTGTTGTGCAGATCGTGCTTCTTGATCTCGGCGAGGCCGCTGCCGTACTGCGAACCATTCTTCGCCTCGACGGGCAGTACATAGATGACGGGATAGCGTTTGTCCTTGTCGAGCCGATCAGGCAGCAGCACCTTGATCTCCGCGCCATCGCCTTGATATTCGGACGCGACCGCGTGGCTCAGGAATCCGTTCGCATCGACGCGCGCTTTCGGCTCGACCTGGGCGTGAACAAGCGCCGGGAAGCAGCACAGCGCCAACAACGACAACAAACGCATGGTTCAATCCTCCCGTATGACACGGTGGCGACCGGAAAATGTCACGGCAACACCGTCTCGCCCATGAGATAGCGATCGCACTCGCGGGCCGCGCCTCTTCCCTCGTTGATTGCCCATACCACCAGGCTTTGGCCGCGGCGCATGTCGCCGGCGGCGAAGACCTTCGCATTGTTCGTCTGATACTTGCCGTACTCCGCCTTGACGGCGTGCGTTGGACCAAACTTTTGCACCTCGATGCCGAGCTTGTCGAGCAATTGATTCTCCGGGCCGAGGAAGCCCATCGCGAGCAGCACCAATTGCGCGGGCATGATCTTCTCAGAGCCGGGGACCTTCTTGACCGCGAATCGGCCGTCGGCGTCCTTCACCCATTCGATGCGGCACGTGTGAATTTCCTTGACGTGGCCGTTGGCGTCGCCGACGAATTTCTCCGTGTTGATGAGATATTGCCGCGGATCGGCGCCGAAGATCGCGGCGGCTTCCTCTTGGCCATAGTCGAGCTTGTAGATCTTGGGCCATTGCGGCCACGGATTGTCCGAGGCGCGTTCGTTGGGCGGCTTGGGCAAGATCTCGAACTGCACGAGCGAGCGGCAGCCGTGCCTCATTGACGTGCCGACGCA
>SYHD01000217.1 GCA_005799265.1 Planctomycetia bacterium
ATGAAAAGATCTTCCTCATGGGCAATCCTTCCCGCCATGCTGTACGCTGACTGCGAGCCGATCGGGTTGCGTGGTTCTTTTGGGCGACCCATTCAGGAATTGAACGGTCGGGAAATCGTCTAACCCATAATCCTACTGACCGCAATGTGCGCCAACAAGGTTTATTATTTCCAGATTTGAGATTTTTTTCCAAGGCGAAATCTGGGGAAAGGTTTTTTCCCGAAGTTCTCCCGGCTTCCCACCGCGATTCTCCACTCCACCCCTGCTTTGCAATCAAGAAACACTGTGCGAAAAAAGTGCGACCCTTGACATGTACAAAAGAACACATATATTTGGTGTAGCCTGGCTGCGATCTCCGCAATTGGAACCAGGAACTCCAAGGACGACCTGTAAGCATATTTGGGTTTCACCAGACTTCGCCGACCCGCGCCCTGCGCCTCGGACCTTCGAAATCCTGGTGCTTGGAGCCAGTCCCATGTCTCACCGTATTCGTTCGCTCTCAATCGTTGGCGGCTTTCTGGACGGCGCCAGTTTCGATCTCGGTGACGGCCTGAATTGCCTCATCGGCGCGCGCGGTGCCGGCAAAACCACGGTGATCGAGTTCGTCCGCTACGCCCTTGATGAATTGCCGAATCGAGAGTCCGACCCACAGGCACGACGGCGAATCGAATCGCTCGTGGAACGGAATCTCGGCAACGGTCGGATTCAACTCGTTGTCGAAACCAAGGATGGCTTGTCATACATCGTCAACCGTTCACCAGGCGAGAATCCAATGGTCCTGTCTCCGGATGGTAAGCCAACGGGCATCACACTGCGGGCGGGAAGCTTGTTTCAGGTCGACATCTACAGCCAAAACGAAATCGAGGGACTGGCCGAGCGAGCGGAGGCGCAGCTGGCGCTCATTGACAATTTCCACTCGGAGCAAATCAGGGTAGTAGCAACCGAAACGCAGCGCCTTATCTTCCAGATGCGAGCAAACGCCAATCAGATCATTCCCCTCGAGGAGAAGCTTGCTACGCTCGCGGAGGATATTCACACGCTGCCCAACGTCGAGGACAAGCTGAAGGCGTTCATCGGAACGGCCAAAGAAGCCTCCCACCCCATCGACGAAGCGCACGCACATAAGGCTTTGCGGGATCGCGAGCAGGCGGCCATTCGCTGCACAAAAGAGCTGCTCGGCGATCTCGCGCCGAGTTTGCAAAGCATGTGTGGGCAAATCGACGAGCAGGTCAATTCCGACCTTGACCGCGATATTCTCGCGGGACCCAACGGCGCAACCTTTTCGGAGCTGAAACGAACACTCGCTCGGTGCGCCGGAGAAGTCGACCGGCTCCTGGAGCTTGCATGTGAGCACATCCGCAGGGCATCCGAGGATTTGGCGGCGGTTTCCACCGCGTTGGCACACCGCCATGACCAACAGGAACTGGCATTCCGCAAGCTGATCGAGAAACACAAAATTGCGCAGGGACAAGCCAACGAACGCGCCCGGTTGGAAAAGCTGCGCGGCGATCTCCTTGTCAAACAGCGGTTGCGGAATGAGCTGCAACAGAAACTGGACCAACTCCGCGAGGAACGCATCGATCTGATGCGTCGCCTTTCCGAGATGAGAGATCAACGATTCGCGCTCAGGCAGGAGGTCGTGGGCCGGATCAATCAACAACTATCCCCTTCGATTCGAGTCAGTATCGAACAAGACGGCGAACGGACCACGTACCGCAAGATGATCGAGGAAGCCCTTAAAGGCGCCCGCATGAGGCAGGGCCGCGTGGCCGACAAGATAGCCGAAGCGTTCGCACCCGGCGATTTGTCTGAAGTGGTCAAATCCGGCAACTCGCGCGCTCTCGTCGACAAAGCCGAGCTGACACCCGACCAGGCAGACAAAGTCATAACCGCATTCGCCGACAGTCCCAACCTTCTGGAATTGGAGACCCTCGAGATGCTTGACCTGCCACGAATCGAGTTGAAGGACGGCGTCGCCTACAAGGAACTTGCGTCCTTGTCGACGGGCCAGCGCTGCACCGCGATCTTGCCTATCCTGCTCCTCGACAGCGAAAAGCCGCTGCTCGTCGATCAGCCCGAGGACAATTTGGACAACAGCTTCATTTACGAAACAATTGTGAGGAGCATACGCAAGATCAAAAAACAACGGCAGCTGCTGTTCGTTACCCACAATCCAAACATTCCCGTCCTGGGGGAGGCGGAGCGCGTGTTCGTGCTGACCTCCACCGGGAACAGCGGCAGAAAGTCCAGGGAGGGATCGGTGGATGGATGTCGCAATGAGATCGTCCAGCTCCTCGAAGGCGGGGAGGAGGCATTCAAGTTGCGTCAGCGGCGATATCGTTACTAACCCCCCCCAAATCGGTGCTGCTCGCCATGCTGAACGATACACTGGTCCAACTGATGGGAGACCGTGAGAGTATGCCCTGGCACGAGCGCCGGAGTCTCGTGAACCGGATAGGCGAAACGCTCCGACGCCAGGGCGACGACCGGGACGCATTGGCACTCGCGCATGTCCTTGCCGAGGATCCGAAATGGGAAGTACGGCAAGCTGTAGGCGACATTCTGCCGATATTGCCCCGCGACGAGTTCATGGCACTGGCGAGCGAACTGGCCAACGACAGTAATTCGTTCGTGCGCCAGGCCGCGGAACGAGCTCTTGAGCGGCGGCGTGAAGGGACGCGATGGCAATCCCGGACGAGGAGCTGTATCGAGCAAACCCAGAATGATCTTCTCGTATTCGAGCGAATGTACGGAAAGATAGCGGCGGAGAACGCTCGCGCCATCGCCGAACGCTGGTTTGAAATCTTGGTTGCATCCACCGTTCACGAGATCAAAGGAATCCTTTCGCCACTGGCGGCCACGGTCACGCGATTGCACCGATCGGAGAGTCGAAACTCACTCGACAATGGGGTGGTCAGTGAAGGGCTTGCGAAGATGAAAGATCGGATCGCTTTTCTGGAACGCCTGGTGATGGACATGCGGGACTACTCGAGGTCCGTGCCGCCTGGTCGGCGATGCGCGCTACTCTGCGCGATTATCGCCGAGGCGCAGAGCCTCGTGTTCGAGAATTTGCAAGCCAATGGGCTCGACTCCTCGCCGGTGCGGTTGTTTGTGAACGTGCCGAAAGGGATTCAGGTCCGAGTTGCTCGACACCAGGTGGTGGCAGCCGTCAAGAACGTCTTGAAAAATGCCTACGAGGCGTATTTTCGCGAGAACCGAGGCCTTGTCGCTGGCGAGGTCCATGTCCGCGCCGACATCGTAGCGGACAATGTGCGAATCATCATTCAGGACAACGGGCCGGGGATGGCCGCAGTCGACCTTCGTGAGGTCCAAGGCTTTGTGCCGGGGAGAACCAGCAAGAAAAACCGGGGCACAGGATTCGGGTTGCCGATTGCTCGAAGGTACATCATGGCCCACAGAGGCAAAATTGACATTGAAAGTCGCGAGATGGGCGGCACGAAAGTAACGATCATTCTGCCGCTTGGATTGGAGGATCCCAACGATGACGACGAAAGCACTGATCATTGAGGATGATCCACTGATTGCAGAGGATGTTGGTGATATTCTCACCTCCCTCGGCCATACATACGATTACGCCGATTGCCTCGAGACAGCTCGCGCTCGGCTTGCGGCGGAAAGATACGCCTACTACCTCGTCGATCTGGAAATCCCAGTCCGCACAGGCCGTGGTTTGCCTCGCATCCAGAACGGCGAGAATCTCCTTGAAGAAATCGCCCAGCGCTTCGCCGGACGTAAGCCGCCAGTCATTGTGATCACGGCGCACGGCCGAGATGGCCCCGACTTGGCCGTCGAAGTCATGAAAAAGGGCGCTTTGGACTTCATCACCAAACCATTTCCGACTACGGGCAATACGCTGGACAAGAAAATCACCGAGGTGTTGGCCCGCAGCCGGCCGCCTTCCCCGCTCAGGCAGTCGGCACCGGAGCACGTTGGCGAACCGACTCCGTTTCTCGGCGGAGACCTCGTGTTCTTTGCGGAGCGAGTGGAACTCTGCGGAATCAAGGTTTGCGGTGGGCCTCGCAACGGCCAGATTCGGAAGGTATTGGATATTCTGCGGCAGAAAAACGCGAGCGGAAAATACCCCGCTTACAGCGGCACCGAGTTGGCGGACGAGATCGGCGCCCACGGCGGCCAGAACGGAATTGCTGGCTGTATTCGCAATTTCCGGACGAACGTAACCAGAGTCCTTCGGGAAGAAGCAAGTATGCTCTGCGGTCCGCACGATGTGATTCAGAGCGGTGGGGCCGGATACCGGCTTGCCGAGTGGATCACGGTCCGCAACGGCGAGCCAGGTTCGGCAGGCTCATCGCCTGCCGGTCAAACGCCGGGAAATGTCCACGACGCACGCACCGACAATGGTGATCTAGGTCATGACCTAGATCATGAACAAGATCATGACCTAGATCACGCCGCCCCAGGTGAACGCCGCCGTGCCTGGATCATCGCGCGGCTTCGCGCTGGCCAGCAACTTCGTGTGCCGGCGATTGCGCGAGGATTGAAATGTTCCGCAGCCACGGCAAAACGCGAGCTTGAAGTTTTGAAAAGTCAGGGACGGATCGAGTTCGTCGGCAGCGCGAGGACCGGATTCTACCGCCTGAAGGCGTAGACCGTTCAAATCCGGTCTCCTGGCCGATCACGCCGGACATCACGCTGGCCGTTTCGTAAATTGAACAATGGCTTGCCATTGTGGGTCCGGGCGAAGGCAGGCCGCCACGTATTCGTTAACCAATGGTTCAAACGAGTGCCAGTCGCCCCGACATCGGTAAGCCTTGTCGGGAAGCAATTTCCGACAAGGCTTTTTCCTCCTCTTGGTCTACTCCGACGGCAAGGGTAGAGTTGAGTGTCAGCAGAACGTCGGGTTCCGGCGCAATGGCGAACGCGATGCACAAGCGCTGCTGCTGGCCCAAAGTACTCAGCTTGTTCTTTACTTTGCAGCCAATCCCCGAATCTCAATCCCCTTGAGCGCTGGGCCCACGGGATTAGCGAGAAGCTTGACTTCGAGTTCTCGACCTTTGACCTCGACGATGGTGCGGAATTGCCAGGGTTTCGACTGTCCGCCCGCCTCGGTGAACACATCGACTTTCTCGGCCACGGTCTTGTCGTTGATTACGATGTCAAATAGGCGTTTGCCTTTGCCGGCGAAATCGGAGTTAGTCTCGGAGAAAAGCAGCACCACTTCGTAGCGCCCCGGATCAACCTTGAATTCGTAGCCGAGACCATGGTTCGCCCATCGCTCCGATTGGTACACGTCCTTCGAGACGTTGCTCCCGGTGTTCCAGACACTCGTGCCGCCGAATTTGAGTGAGGGATGTCCGTCGCCGGTATCAGCTTCCCAATGTACGCCGTCGTCAGTGGCGACTTCGGGGCCGCCGCAGTTGATTCGTTTCAAATATCGAAGAGGGGATGCCATTACGACTTTGCCCGGTTCACTCAGGAGGCCGGCCGAGCTGCGCGGGCGAACGGCATAGCGGTATTCGGTGCCGAATTTCGTTTCCTTATCGAGAAACCGTCCAAGCTTCAGATCAGATATCTCGCCGACTTTCTTCATCTCGCCATCTTTGCCCTCACCGCGATGGATTTCAAAGGCGGAAACGATCGGCTCCCATTCGCCAGTCCAACTGAGCATTACTGACTTGGAGCCTGGCATTGCCACGACTTTGAGCGAGTTCGTCGGCGATTGATGATCGGGCACTTCAACACGCAAATATCGGACTTCGCCCTCGCGGCCTACCACGTCAATGGCATGAACGGCGTACCAGGTTGATTGCTTGGCCGTCGGCGCGTTGTCGGTATAGGAGAGCATTTCTGCGGGCAGTTTCGCGAGCAGTGTCTTTTCGCTCAGTTTGAATTGGTCGGCGGCACCACGATGGACACGATATTCAACCACTTTTCGGTCATCGGTGGCCGGCTTCCAGCCGATGGACACGCGATAGCTTTTCGCCACGGCCGCGACTAACTCCGGCACAGCGGTTGGCGACGTCAAATCGGGTATCGCTACCAGCGGAGCCTCGGCTCCTTGCATCGGCTCACGGGTCGGCTTTACGCCCGGCTCGTGCATTTCAAGATAATATTCAAACGGAGCCTTCGTGACCGAAGCCGGCAAAGTCACCTTGAAACGATCCTTGGTTACCGACTCAAGTGGCAAGCCCGCGAATGTTGCTTCGCCCTTGTGACGCCAAAAGAGCTTGCCGGTTGCCTTGCTGTCCGGCTTTTCGCCAATGAATCCAATGTTGTTGAGTTCGAGGTCTTTTCCCCCGAAAAATTCTGATGGGAGACTGACTGTGATACCAGTTTCGCTCAACCTGAAAAGCTTGCCCTCCCCGGCCAACAGCTTGACGGTCAGTGTCCGCTTTTCGAGGTCAAAGGTCGCTTGGGACAACTCGCCCGACTCCTGGGAGATTTCCGCAACATGGCTTGCCTTGCCCCGCAAGACGAGCGTTAGCTCTTTGGCGTCCAACCCGAAATGACGGTTGACTACGAAGAGGTAGTCCTTCTGGTCCGCGTCCTGCAACCAGCCAACTGACATCGTGCCACCCGTCGCGCTCGCAACCGGCATGGTCGAGTCGAAGCCGCTTCCCCCACGGGGAATCGGTGCAGAATGGGCCACTGCCACGCCCTGCAATTTCACCATCCATGGCGCCAATGCGTTGAGTTTCCGGTTCATTCGCTGGACATAACCATACCGCTCGGTCTTCTCGCCTTTGCCATTGAGAATCGCGTCCTTGTAACCCCAGCCATCGTCGCGTGGCGTGGTGTAGGTAAAATATATTATACCTTTCGCGCCGTATGCCAACGTGGTGTAAACCTGCCAGCGAATGTCCGCCTCGTCTTGTGGCCGATACATTCCGTGCGGCACCGAGCAGATGACCTGCACGAACGGCAGGTTCCGTTCGCGGCAAACCCGGGACACGACCTCCAAGTTCTCGAAATAATCGGGCCTGGTCGCGTTTTTTTCGAGCAAGGCGTAGTGATCCCAGCACACGAACGGAGGATTGATCGCCTGAATATAGCGACGAACATACTCTTCGTAGCTTCGCGTTCCCATTGCCACGGGCGGTGCGTAGGTCGGCAATAGATTGATGAACGGAATCATCTTCGGATTGGCTTTCTCGAACTCGTCGCTAATCGACTTGAGTTCGGCGAACTTGTCCGCACCGGGCTCATCCGCGAGATACAGGCCAGCCACGGTCGGATCGTTCGCGTACTTGGCGACCACGGCATGGATGTTTTTTGCAAAATCAGCGTGTTCGGGTTTGAACTTGAACAGCTGCTTGTCCGCCACGATGGCCTTGATCCCCACGGCCTTGGCAAGCGCGGCGTCACCGGCGGGCCGTTTGAGATCGGTGATCAGGACGAGATTAAACCCGCAGTCCGCATATTCCTTGTAGCGTTCCAGGCTCGCTGTCGGCCCGCTCCAGGCGGAAATGATGAATGGCGGATCGTATGACCGCATCTTGATCGGGGCCGGTTTTTCGCGCACGCCTTTCACGCCGAACAATTCGAGCTGGCCCAGCGAGAAGCCAGGCGGCCGATTGAAATCATCGAAGGTTGTGCTGTTCGGATTGAAGCAGGAGTAAGTCACAATGCGAAACCACGGATAGGCCTTTTTGGGCAAGGGGAAATCGGCTTTGTCAATTTTCTGCTCCTTGAGCTTGGCCGAGAGCTTCTTCAAATCCTCTGGCGTGACAACCTTGGCCATGTCGGCGGTTGTGAATGAGGTAAAAAGCGTCGTCTCGCTGCGTTTCTCACTAAGCGAGCTGCGCTCGCGATCCTTGGCGTCGCATCGGTAGATGTCGGTCCAGTCATCATCCCTACCGCTGTTCGATCCCTGAATCGCCCACACTTTGGGGTCTCGGCCTGGCATGTCGGGAGCTGTCGTGATGGTGAAATGCGTTAGTACAAACGCATCCTTGAATTCAACGGCGCAGTAGTAGGGGGCATCCTTGGTCGGCCCGCCGTTGCCGCCGTCGCGGAAGCCGACGTACCATTTGCGTTTCTCGGGGTTGTTCAGAAAGATGGCACACGCGGGCGCCCCCTGCCAGCTCTGATAGGGATGGCGTTGATGCGGCGCCGTTCCAGGCGGATTATTGGGCGCCGACTTCATGCGCAGCCAGTTGCCGTTCAGCGGCTTGAGATCGTTCTCAGACTTGTCTTCACCGTAGTTGACTTTGTCTTTCTCCTTCACGGTATCGTTGGGATCGGTCAAATCTCCACCCAAGAGGCTGGAGTTGCCGGTTCCCAGCCGATGGTGGGCGTGCGCCAACTCCGACAAAGCGAGCATGCCGTAGAGCGTGATACCCAAGACGGTAATAATGACTCTTTTTTCCATCTCAACATCCTACGGCGTGAAGATTAGTTGCGAGCACGCAGAAGAAGCATCGTAGAGGCCTGGTGGGATTTTCGGATCATTGTACTGCCGAGGAACTGGTCGGAACATAGAGCGATCGCAAGGCAAATGGTCGCCAAGAGATCGCAGGGAACATATCGTAGGCGATGAGACACGTTGTCAACCTGGAGCATTCGATGAAATCCCTATTTGGTAAATCTCGATGTCTCGCGCTCCCCTGTGTGCTTGCCCTTCTCGCTGTGAATCCCGTTCTCGCGCAGAAGGAGGCCAAGGAAAGCGCAGCGTTTTTCAAGAGCGACAAGATCGTTCACCTCAGCATTGAGATCGGCTCGAAACCCATCTCCCTTTTGCGCCTCGATCCTCGAAAATACGTCACGGCCACATTGACTGAAGACGACGTTGTTTATCCGGATATCGGAGTTCACGTCCGGGGCGGTCTAGGCAGCTTTCGACCCATCGACGGCAAGCCAGGCCTCACGCTCAACATGAACAAATTCGGCGAGGACAAGCTCTTTCACGGCATGGATAAATGGCACCTCTGCAACTCCGCACAGGATCCTAGCTATCTCAGCGAGTTCATCTGCGGCGAGTTGATGCGTGCCGCGGGCGTTCCCGCTTCCCGCATCCATCATGCTGTCGTCAAGCTGAATGGCCGTCAGCTCGGCATGTATTATTTGAAAGAAGGCTACGATAAGCACTTTTTGAAAGAGCACTTCAAGAACTCAGACGGCAACGTCTATGATGGCGGCTTCTTACGCGATATCGATCAGCCGCTTCAACTCGTGAGAACCAAGGACGATGTCAAGGATTGGGCCGACCTCAAGGCCTTGACCGCAGCGGCCCGGGAACCTGACTTGAAAAAGCGTTTTGCGAGTCTCGAAAAACTACTCGACATGGATGTCTTCATCAGCGGTTTCGTCTTGCAGGCCATCCTCGGCGACTGGGACGGATATGTCTTCAATCGCAACAACTATCGCATTTACCACGACCCCAAACGCGACAAGATCATCTTCATCCCATCGGGCATGGATCAAGAGTTCGGCAACGCCGTGCAGGGCCCACTCTTTCCGCCGATGAATGGCCTCGTCGCCAAGGCCGTTCTGCAGACGCCGGAGGGCCGGGCACGCTATTTGAAACGGATGGCGGAGATCAACACGACGATCATGGTTCCGGAACGCTGGCACAAACGGCTTGATGAACTCCAGGCACGCGTGCAGCCCGAACTCACGAAGCTCGATGCCGTCGCCGGCCGTGATTATGTGAATCAGGTCAAGCGCATCCGCAACTTCTTCCGCGATCGCCCCAAGAGCATCGAGCGGCAACTCAAGGCGACGAAGTGAGCGCAGATCATTTTTTCGGTTGATCCCGCGCCGCCGACAACTTGCGTCATGTTTCCATCGTTGAGGCACTCCGAATCCCACCTCATCCCAGTGCTCGTGAACTACCTTCTCACGGCATCTTGATCTGAATGCGACGGTATTCCATCTGGCCGCGGTCGCCTTCCAGACCGATTGGGCCGGTCTCGGGAAGGGCAATTCCGGCTTCGAGAAGCTCGCCGTTACAGGTGCAGCGGGCCATCTTACCCTTCACGACTATCTCGATTTGATTCCAATCCTGGGCCTTGTACTTTTTCAGCTCCTTGTAGGGGCCCGCCACCAGGTAGTCCCGGCATTGGAGCTGCGGCCGGCGGATGAAAATACCGCTGTCGGCATTGACGCTGGCGCGGAATTCGAGCTTGAGGACGAAGTCCTTCGGGAATTCCTCCACGGTGTCGAGCTGCGCAATCAGCCGGTCTTTGCCCTTGGGGAAGTTCACGGTGAGAATCCCGTCCTTGGCGGAGTAACGGCCGTTGTCGCTCGACTCCGTTTTGCCGTCGAACTTCTCCACGACCGCGCGGACATTGGGAGACTTCTTGTCCGCCTTGGCGCGGAAGCACCAGCCGGTGAGGTCCTTGCCGTTGAACAGGCTTCGGAATCCCGGGTCCGGTTGCCAATCGCCGGCGTAGAGCGTGTTAGCCAGGAGGAGGGCGAGCAACGTGAACAGCAAATTGCGAAGTCGCATGATCTTGGCCCAATGCAACCGAGGAGTGTGGCAATAGAAAACGCCCGCGCCGCCTGTACGAGCCGACTCGGTTCTTCGCGCTCGCACGCCGTGAGGCGCTTGCCCTCACATCCTATTCTGCGTAACGTTCCCGGAAAGTGTGCTCGCAGAAGGGAAGCAGAATGTTGCCTTTCTCTCAGAACTTGCATTCATTTTACGTGTGGCACATCCACCACAAGCAACCGCTTAGGCTCCTTGCCCGCTGGAATCCGGGCGACGACTTGCCTTGTCGTCGTATCGACCACGGCGACCTCATTGCGGCTGCGGACGGAGACGTAGCAATACTTGCCGTCCGGCCCGAATGTTAGCCAGTAAACGGTGCCGCCAATCGGGATCGTGGCGATTTGCTTGGGTTTCGCGCCGGTGATGTCGTAGACGTGGACCACCTTGCGCTCGACGTCGCAGTCCCAGACTTCCTTATCGCCCGGACGAATGCCCAGACCGTGACTGCGACTTGTGATCTTCGCGAGTTCCGGCGGGACATCGGCCGGCACGCGGTGAATCATCTTGCGAGCGGCAACGTCGGCCATCTCAATCCCCACTAGGCCGTCCACCTGGGCGAAGAAATTCTTCTCATCCTTGGTGATTGCGACGGGGCGAACCGAGCTGCTGAAGGGAATCGCGCCGATCACCTTGCGCGAGGCTACTTCCACAATCGTGACCTTTTTCGGAGCGCCCAAGGGAGCCAGATACATGCGCTGGCCATCTGCCGAACAGACGGTATTGTGGGGTTGGCCCCCCGTAAAGATCTTATCGATGATCTTGGCCTCTTTGACGTCAACGACCTGATAATTGCCGCCGCTGACGGGGACATACGCGAACTTGCCGTCCGGCGTCACCGCGAGCTGGTTGGGAGCCGACCCGGTGGGCAAACGCCGCACGACCTTATCGGTCGCCGGATTGATCCAAACGAGTTCCCCCTTGCCCCCTTCAACCGTGACCAGCAGCAGATCCCCGGCCGCCGAAGCGGCGATGCCATGAGGCCGTGGCCCAACCTCGATTCGGCCGAGCACTTTGTTGGTGGCGACATCGGCGATGGTCACATCATTGCCGGCGGTGTTGATGATGTAGAGCTTCCGTACCGGCTCAGGCGTAGGTTGAGTGTGGAGAAGTGCGTGCCAACCCGGCATGGCAAGCGCGGTCATCACGATCCCAAGAATTAGTCTCCTTCTCATATTGTCTCCAGGTAGATTCCGCGGGTGGTTCAGGGGTTGGCAACGACGGACAGAGTTCGCTCAATACGCGTGATGTTTCCTTGGCGGTCTTGCACGGATACCGTCAGCTTGCCCTTGGGCAATTCGGTGAGCGGCCTGGCAAGTGTCAGCTCCCAAACGCCGGGCGTTTTTGCTTTGAATCGCGACGCCAGGTTTTCGCCTGCCTTCACGTCGTCGATGGCGAAGTCGGCGGTCACCTTGAAGGTCGGCATGTCGAGGCCGGTGCCGTAGTCGTGCATGCCGATCAATATGCGGTCGAGCTTGGCGTTGCCGCCGGCTTGGGGACTGGTAAGTGTCAAGGTCGGACGGCCTTCGTCGAACAGCCAGCCACCCGCCGCTTGCGGCGTAGCCGTTCGATCAATCGGACAGCCGATGTCGATCCAGCGCGCCAGGGTCAGCTTGTCTTCGTCTGAAAGCGGCGCAACCTTGACGAGTTTGCCGTCCGGACCTTTCGCCTTGCCGGCGACCGCGTCTGGCGGCGGCATCACGTGGCCCTTGTAATCGACGTCGTACATGCGGCGTTTGCCGTGATGACACCAATCAAGCACGTTCTTCTCGTCTTCCAGATCGAGCGGCGGACTCGGAATGTCGTCGTTGTGGAAGCCGTCGAGCCTTTTGCCATGGACCAACCACATCAAGGGGCTGCGCCGCGCCTGGAATGCCCACGAATACTGAACCACACGGGCATAAGTGCGCGGCAATCCTTGCGGGACCTGCACATTTTCGGCCCACGGTACGAGGCCGCGTTTGGCGATCGGTTGATAGTCATCGAGCGCGAGTCGGCCAGCCGGCTTCTCGTGCTTGATCGAATGGCATGCGACGCAGCTTCGTTCCAGGATCGGCTTGATGTCGCGATGGAACTCGACATCCGTCACACCCTTGGCGTAGGTGATGCCGGTGCGATTGTCGGTGTCCCATTTCTTGCCCGTGCGATCATTAGCCTTCGTCGTAAACAACGGCGCGTTCGCGCTCAGATCCCAGATCTTGTAGTCGGGCTTGGCGGCAGCGGTATGCTCGAACAGCGTCGGTTGCTGGCTGTGGGCGTGGCAGCCACCACAGTTGGTGCGCACCTCGCCCGGGCGAACTTGATGCCACGTCTGGGCCATGTTGACGACCATGCCGTTGTTGTCGAGCGTCTGGAACGTCCAGGCGACGTCGGCCGGTATTTTGGCGAGGAAGCTTGTGTCGGGATTGCCGTCCGGATCGAGCGGTTGTTTGCCGTCCTTCGAGAACTTGCGCACCGGGAACTCGCCAAGGATGCGGATGCGTTCCTCCGCGTCGCTGCCCAGGGCGAAGTGGCCACGCTTCTTCGAGACCACGTCGCTGACAGGTTCAAGGATCAAGATGCGGATGCCCCAGATGTCGCTGTTTTCGTAGAGGCCCGCGTCGGCCCCCTGTTCGCCCCAGTTGCCCGGGAAGCCGAACCGCGTTATGGCCAACTCACGCCACAGATGTTTGCGGTCCTCGGGCTTCGCCGAGCGCGCGGTGACTGATCCTGGCGGCACAATGCCGTTCGGATAGCTTTCGCGTTTGTAAAGACTCGAACTACCGACGAGCCCGAACGGCGTTCCCTCGGGCAGATGCGGCGAGACCTTGCCGCCATTGCGATGCACGAGTCGCGGCGGTTCATCGATACCGTAAGAGCGCTTATACGACACCAGGGCGCGCGGCCACAGTTCCTGATATTTCGGATCGTTCTTGATGAGTAGCATCTTCGACGGATGATTGATCGGCTGGCCCGATTTCAAGAGATAAATGCCGGCGTCGTAACCAGGCACGGTTTGGTCCTGCGCGTCCCACGGCAACGCCCACGTCGTCAGCAGGTGATTGTCCGGGGCGGCCGATGGGTGCGTGACGTTGCCAAAGAACGGGTTGCTGTCAAAGGGATTCATCTTTTGATTGGGCTTCACATCCTGATGGCTGGCGAACAGGGTCAGGTTGACGATGCCGAGCGGCGCGAATCGCTTGGCGCCGGGGCCGAAGCTCGCCTGTCCCGGTGGCAAACGCATGGGAAACTTGTAGTAGGTTCCGAAGCCGTCGGTTGATCCGGATTGGTAATAGGTTTCGACGACGATGCTCTCGTCGGAAAGCTGAGTCTGAAAATGGACCGCTTGTCCTGGTGGCGACCCGAGGGCGCTGGTCAAAGGGTCCCAGTTGGTGCCGTCGGGATGGATCGCCCAGATGCCCCACCGCTCGTCGCTGCGAAGTCCCTGTGTTTCCAGCGAGCTAAACATCACGCGGCCATCCTTGAGCGCGACCGGATGCAGCGCGGTGCCGAGATTGAGCGAGCCAATGTGATCGATATTCGTGCCGTCGTCGTCCATGACGAACAGTTGCAGCGCCGGCTGCGTCTGTTCACGGACGCCGCGAAAACCATTGCGATCGCTGACGAACACGACCTTTCCGCCCGCCACAGGGCACGGCGCCAAGTTGTGCACGCCGCGCGGATGCGACTCGACGCCGGATGGAACGGCCCCGGTGTTGGGGGTACGCTGTTGCGAGGTAAGCTGAATCACCTTGCGGCTGGCGACATGGACCTTGTAGATGTCCGCCCCCTTGCGGCTTTGCAAATGTGTCATGCTTGCCGAAGGCCCCGTGTTCATGCTGTGGAACTTCGCAAAGTAAACCCATTGGGCGTCGAACGACACGACAGGGTCCGTGATGGATTCGTGGGGTTCTACCGGCACCAGCGATTCGTCCCGTCCGTCCGGATGCAGCAAGCGCAGCTCGGCGCCGGGCGCGTTCGTCTGATGCAAGCCGGCCTGGTTGAGATGGTTGATGCCGGAATACGTTTTCGGATACGGACGCGGGACACGGACGTAGACGATAGGATAGTCGTACTTCACTGCTTTGTCCGACGCGACGGGCAGCGGCATATCACGCGCGGAATCCCATGGCCGCCGCGGCGCCGGTTTGGTATCGCCTTGATCTCCTCCCGCTATGGGCTGTGGCGCGCCGGCACAGGATCGGTAGGCAAGCCAGCCCATGCCGGATAAAAGGATACCAATAACGACGAAACGAGTCAGTCGGTGCGGGGACATGGCGTGCTACTCCTTCGAATTGCAATCAAATTCGCGGGCAAGGCTTGACAATTTTCAGGCGGAGAAGTCGGGGGCGTGGACCGTGACAATCTACACGCAAGCGCGGGCGATTGCAACCTGTTCGCCCACAACTTCGATTCAGACGCCTTGCGATGATGATCTTGCCGTGACATCTGTATCCGCTCACGTAGATTCTTGTTCAATGCGTCTGCAGCCTCGCGATTGTTCTCCGTAGTGGTGACGCTTGGTTACGAACACCACGCCCATACACTCGAACACTACGGCAACGCCGGTCGGGTTGAAGACGCCGATCCCGTCACCCGGGAGGTACTGCGGCAGATTCACACCTGGTACACCTGATTCTTCGCCGACGGCCCGCTCGAATTCACGGCGATGAAGCTGGGGCGGCATTCAGAGTTTTCGCTGTTGCGCAAGGACAGCGCGCTTGCAAGCCTTGAATCCGGCCCGCATCTACGTTATCCGCAGATGTTCCCCTTCACCGATGCGCATGGCCGACCGTAAGTCACTGCCGGCGCAGTTCCGCCGCAACCGGAATGATCGGAGCGTAGAACTCCCGAGCGAGCCCAGGCTTCCGTGGCGCTGATGCGGGCTCGCCTGCTGACCACGGCCACGGCCTCGACGACAGCGGTGGAAATGTCAGGCTTGGTCAGGTTCTCCTGGCCGATCGATTTCGCCGTGTGGGAGCTGGAGCTGGCCCGGCGCGCGGCGGCCCGGGCGCGTGCCGAAGCGTTGAAAACCAATAGCCTATCTGAAAGCGTTTCATTGTGAAGTCTCATCGCAAGGAGTCCTCTCCATGTTTGTGCGCATCACGTCCGTTTTCGTTTCGGCATTAATGCTCTTACTCGTCGGTCAGGCGGCGGCCCAGGATAAGAAGAATGACAAGCTTGCCGCGCCGATCGTCAAGGGCCAACGTGTCTTTACGTGTGGGCACAGCTTTCACGTTTGGGTCCCCGGCATCGTGGCCGATCTTGCCAAGAAGTCGGACATCAAGGATCATGTGCAAGTCGGTCTGTCGTCGATCGGCGGATCGAAAGTCATTCAGCACTGGAACAAGCCAGACGACCAGAACAATGCCAAGGCGGCGCTCAAGACAGGCAAAGTCGATGTGCTCACCCTGTCGCCGATCTTCTTCCCCGACGCAGGCATCGAGAACTTCACTCTGCTGGCCCTTGAGCACAACAAGGACATTCGCGTTCTTGTCCAGCCCATCTGGCTGCGCGCGGACACCTACGAACCGACCATGAAGCGTGCTGCCAAGGTGGATTTCAATGCGATCACGATCGAGGAGCTGCGCAGCCGGCATGCCGTGTATTTCAAGGAGATGGACGCGCACATCCGTGACTTGAACAAGAAGCAAGGCAAGACGGTACTGTACATCGTCCCGGCCCCGCAGGCCGTGCTGTCGCTGCGCGAGAAGATCGTCGCCGGTCAGGCGCCCGGGCTGAAGATGCAGTCGGACCTGTTCACCGACGCCACCGGGCACGGCACCCCGTCGCTGAAGACCCTGGTCGGCTATGTGAACTATGCGGTGATCTACCGCCGCAGTCCGGTCGGCTTGCCCGCGCCCGAAATCCTGAAACAGGCGAAGCTCGGCGATCAAGAGGCCAAGCTCAATAGCCTGCTGCAAGAATTGGCCTGGGACGCGGTTACTCAGCATCCGCTTAGTGGCGTTCGCCTGGATGTGCAGCCATGACGCAGGAACCCGCTTGACAAGCTGGCATTTGGGTGGTGTCTCAACTCAACGAGTAGTGCGGGATTCAGCCCGTGTTTGCTGCGAGGGGTAAAGCCCGCACTACGAAACGGAGACAGTACCGGTATCTTGCGAGGCTTCCTCGGGTATAGGTCGAGCGGCTACAATACGAGGGAAGTGCTGTCAGCGCCACACAAGATTTCAATATTGGACATGAAATGGCTGCAACATCAGCAGACCCATTTTCTGATGGTCTTCATGTCGCAAGTGATGCGGACCGGACCTTGTTTGTTCAGTGGAGCAATCGTGACGTTCCACGGGATAGATGCCTGGTCTTTGTTTATGTTGCGGCCGCTGGCGTGTTTGCTGCGTGTACCGCGTTGTTTATCTTTGGGATAGTCACGTCGGGCTTTGATTCGCCCCCTGGCCTGTTCCAGTGGCTTTGGCTCTGCGTTGTCGGCGTCGGCGGTCTGATAGCCGCCATGGGGTTCGCGCTTGAATTGCGTACTCTGTTTGCGAAAGAGTGGATCCGGATTTCCGACCGAGGCATTTGCCATGGATTGGAAGGGTATTGGATTTCGACCTCAGAGGTGATTGCGATGTCGGAAGCGGAGGAGTTGTTCTTGGGTCACTACGGAAGCGGCAGCGATCGAGAATCGGCGTTGACATTGAATATCCTCTACGGCAACAACGCTCAACAGCCAAGAAAGAGGGAGATAATCGGACTGTGGTTGGCCCGAGACATCAAGATCAAGTTGTTTGCAACGATCAAGGATTTTATCGTCGTTCAAGGCTGGAAGATGGACATTACACAAAACGATTAAATGTCGGTCAGAAGGAGATTAACATGCAATCCGGCAACAGCCTCTCCCGCCGCGCACTGATGCAAGGTGCACTGACGACTGCCGGCGGCATTGCGATGAGCCAGAGCGACCTGCTCGCCGCCGCTGTGCAACCGCCGAAGGCGCCGTTTACCTACGTGCAGACCAAGGCCTTTCACATCCCGCCCGAGACGACCACGGAGGAGTCCGGCTACTTCTCCCTGTGCGAAGGCCTCAACGGCAAGATCTACGTCGGCACCGCCGCCTATGGCCGGAATTCGTTTCTGGTCGAATTCGATCCGGCCACGGAGCGGATGCGCATCGTTCTCGACACCCACAAGGTCGTCGGCCAAAAGACCACGGGCTACGCCGCCCAGGCCAAGCTGCACACACGCAACTTTGTCGGTCCGTCCGGCAAGATTTACGTCGGCTCCAAGCAGGGCTACCTGTCGCAAGCCGAGCGCGCCGCCCAGAAAAAGGGGGAGAAGGTCCCCGTCTATCAGGGCGGCTATGTGATGGTCTACGACCCCGCCAAGGATACCACCGAGAACCTCGGCATGCCGATGCCGCTCGACGATGCGCGCCGCAAGGCCGGCCGAACGGAAGGCGAAGGCGTGATCGACGTCACTGCCGACGAAGCGCGCGGCCTGATCTACGTCGTCACGTGTGAACATCAGCACTGGATGCTCTATAACACGAGGACGAAGACGTACCGCGACCTCGGCCCGATCCTGCGTGATCAACCCAACACGCTGATCGACGCCCAGGGGCGCGGCACCGCGATTACGTCGGACTTCCGCATCGCTCGCTACGAACCGGGCAAGGACCGCGTGACGATCGATCCGCTGCGCGTCGACGGGAAACCGTTCGCGGAGTACCTCGGCGCCAAACGCGTGCATCCCGACTGGCGCATCACGCCGGACGGCCGAACGGCTTACCTGCAATTGCTGGACGACCTGCGCATGTTCCGCGTCGATCTCACGAGCGCCGTCGGTCAGCCAGTACTCGCGACCAATCTCGGCGATCGCATCAAGGGCGCACATCCCGATTCACGCGGCTCGATCTGCCTCGGTCCCGATGGCCGCGTCTACTCGGCGATCCGCATCGATAACACGACCAGCTTCGGCAAAGGCTATCTGCATCATCTTGTCCGCCACGACCCGAGCACGCGCAGGATGGAGGATCTCGGTGTGTTCACCGTCAGGAACCCTGGCTTCTTTGATTTCAAGGGGATTCAGACGAAGAACCCCGACGGCTCGCTGCGTCCGCGGCACGGCTATCACACCTTGCCGGACGGCACACTGACGCCGTTGCACGTCATCATGGCCATGATCGTCGCGCGCAATGGCACGATCTACGCGACGACGATTTACCCGTACACGCTTTTGAAGGTCGAAACGGTCAAGGCGATCAAGTAGCAACTTCCTTGTTCGCTCGTCGCCGTCAGGCAAGAATCTCACCTACCACGTGCCCCGCGACGTCCGTCAGACGAAAATCGCGGCCGGCATGGCGATAGGTGAGCCGTTCGTGGTCTAGGCCGAGCAAGTGGAGAATTGTTGCGTGGAAGTCGTGGATGTGGACTTCGTTGGCCGCGACCGAGCACCCGTGATCGTCGCTCTCGCCGAAGCTAAAGCCGCCCTTAACGCCGCCGCCCGCCATCCATGAGGCGAACACTTCGGCATGATGTTCGCGGCCGCGCGCGTCCCGACCGGTGTTGAACGGCGTGCGGCCGAACTCGGTGGTCCACACGACCAGCGTTTCGTCGAGCATGCCGCGATGCTTGAGGTCCTTGAGCAACGCGGCCATCGGTTGATCGACGTTTCGAGCCAGCGGCCCGTGCTGGTTCATGTCGCCGTGTGAGTCCCAGTTGCCGGAGGCGCCGGTGTCGATCAGTTCGATGAAGCGGACGCCGCGCTCGGCCAGGCGTCGGGCCACGAGGCACTGCCAGGCGAAGCCTCGCGTGCTGCCGCGCGGCAGGCCGTAGAGGCGCAATGTCGCGTCGGTCTCCTGCGCGAGGTTGAATGCCTCGGGCGCTTCCGCCTGCATGCCGAAGGCGGTCTCGAAGCTGCGGATGCGCGCCGTCAAGTTGGCGTCGCCCGGACGATCCGCGAGATGCCGGCGGTTGAAAGCACTCGTGAGGCCGAGCTCCATTTCCTGCAGATCCGCCGCTGCTTGCCGTCGTTGGATGTTGGGCATCGGGTCCGGCCCGGGCGCGACGTGCGTGCCCTGATGGCAGCCGGGGAGAAAATCCGACGCCCACACCTGCCCGCCGGCATAAGGCAACTGCGGCGCGAGCACAATGAACGACGGCAAATTTCGGTTCACTGTTCCAAGCCCGTGGCTCACCCACGCGCCGATGCTTGGCCGGGCAAACGTCACCGAGCCGGTGTGGATGCCAAGCGTGGCCTGAAAGTGATCGGGATGATCATTGCGCATCGAGCGGATGAGGCACAGCTCGTCGGCGCACTCGGCCAGGTGAGGGAAGAGATCGCTGATCCACAACCCCGATTGGCCGCGCTGCTTGAACGCCCATTGCGGCCGTTTGAAGTACTTCTCGACGACGCGATTGTTCGGCGCGAACGCTTCGAGCATCCGTTGCGGTACTTGATATGGCTGATTGTGATCGGCGAAGAGTTTCGGCTTGTAGTCGAACGAGTCCACATGGGAGACGCCGCCGCTCATGTTCATGAAGATGACGCGCTTGGCGCGTGGCTCATAGTGCGACGGTTTCGGGGCAAGCGGGTCGGCATCGCTCGGCTGGTCTTGGGCGAGCAATTCGGTCAGGATACCGGGAAGCAGCAGGGATCCACCCACGAGTGAGCGAATCATGGAGCGACGATTGCAGAGGAACGGGTTGGGATTCATGTCTCACCAGTGTTCTTTCTTCGTCTAGCGTGCGCGCCAAGTAGCCGACAGCGTCGCGCGATTGCCAAAAGATGGACGGAGAGTGTTTACTCAATCCACAAACACAAACTCATTACCACTCAGCAGCGCCCGCGAAAACGAGGCCCACGTTTGCAACTCAACCTGCGGGACCGGCGTCTTGAGGGTCGTCAGCCGGGCGCGATATTTTTGCAAGAACTCGACACAGTCCTTGTGCTCATCCAACGTCGGCGCGCGATTCAATGCAAGCTGATACGCCAGGCCCAATCGTCCTGATTCGTCGGCAGCGCCAACGACCACACGCTCGGCGAACTTCTTGGCAACGTGATGGGCGAGCGGGTCGTTCATCATGAACAACGCTTGCAACGGCGTTGTGCTCGGCAGCCGCACGCCGGTGCTGGAACTGGGGTCGGCGCCATCGAAAAGCGCGAGGTAAGTGTTCTTGCGTAGCCGTTGCTGCATGAGATAGACGCTGCGGCGTTTCGTCTCGTAGACGGCCACGAACGGTGCGTGCTGGGTATACCCCCAGGACTTGGCGGGCGGGAACGGGTGTCCGCCCACGGTGCGTTCGTCAAGCTCGCCGCTCACGAAGAGCATCGTATCGCGGATCGACTCGGCATCGAGCCGGCGGCGCGTGAACCGCCCGAACAGGTCATTGTTCGGATCGAGCTTTGCGTTTTCAGCCGTCTCCGCGCTGGCAACCTGCCAGGTTGCTGAGAGGAGAATTAGTTTGTGCATCTTCTTGATGGACCAGCCGCTCTCGATGAAGCGCGTCGCGAGAAAGTCGAGCAACTCAGGATGCGTCGGCGCTTTGCCCTGCTTGCCAAAATCGTTCGGCGTCTGCACGAGGCCCTTGCCGAAGTGATGTTGCCAGATGCGGTTGACCATGACGCGGGCCGTGAGCGGGTTCTTTGAGTCGGTGAGCCAATCGGCAAGGTGCAGTCGTCCGCTGCCGGTCCCATCCCCAGGCAATCGTTGGCCGCCAAGCACGGCTGGAAAATGACGCGACACTTCTTCGCCGAGTCGTCTGGGATCGCCGCGCAGGTGGATCTTGGCGTTTGCCGGCTTGGCGTCCGTGACGGCATAGGCGTTGGGGACGGCCGGCGCTTCCGCGTCGAGCTGGGCGCGTTTCTTCTTGGCGTCCGCGAGCGCTTTCGTGGCCGCATCGAGACGTGTTTTTTTCTCCGGACCATCGGGGGCCTTCTTGGCCTCGGCTTCCGCGGTCTGGTGCTGCTTGACTTCCGTATCGAGCGCCGCCAACTTGGCGCGATGGGTCTTGAGGGACACGTCGAGCTCCGGCGAGGTCAGCGGCACGAAATCCTCCTGCGCTCTGCCGACTTCGGCGCCCGGGAACGGATAACGCGTGCTGTTGAAGATTCCGTAAAGGCCGTAGTAGTCGCTCATCGTGAACGGGTCGAACTTGTGATCGTGGCAGCGTGCGCACGAGATACTTGAGCCCAAAATGGTGCGCCCCAGATTGTCGATGGTGTCCTCAATCGTGAGATGGTGCTCGCCCATGCGGTCGCCGCCGAAACGCCTGGCGCTGGCGAGATAACCGGTGGCGATGATGCGCTCATTCTTCTCCGCGTCGCTGCCGCCCGGCATCAAGTCACCGGCGATTTGCTCGCGCAGGAACTGATCGTAAGGCAGATCGCGATTGAATGCTCGAATGACCCAGTCGCGATATCGATGCGCCTGCGGCACCGGGTAATCCGAGGCATTGCCACAGGTGTCGGCATAACGCGCTACATCGAGCCAGTGTCGGCCCCAGCGTTCGCCGTAACGAGGTGAATCAAGCAGACGATCGACGACCTTGGCAAACGCTTTCGGCGAGGCGTCGGCGAGAAAGGCGGCTAACTCATCGGGCGTCGGCGGCAGGCCGGTGAGGTCAAACGTGACGCGTCTGAGCAGCGTCCGTTTGTCGGCCAATGGGGCAGGCGCCATCCCAGATGCTTCAACGCGGGCCAAAATGAAATGATCGATCGGCGTGCGCGGCCAGGACGCATCCTTGCCTTTGGGCACCGTCGGATCTTTGATCGGCTGGAATGACCAAAATTTGCGGCCTTCCTCCAGGCTCATGCCGAATTTGGCAGGCGTTGTTGCCGGGATCTTATCCGATACTGCCTTGCGAGGGGCGGGGGCGCCCATTTTTATCCAAGCAGCCAGGTCGGCGATCTGAGTTTCAGTGAGCTTCCCCTTCGGCGGCATGCGCAGGTCCTTGTCCGTGTGCCGCACCGCGATGAGAAGGAGGCTCTTCTCCGGCTCTCCCGGTGTAAGCGCGGGGCCGGTTACGCCCCCCTTGAGCAAATGGTCGCGCGTATCGAGCCACAGGCCGCCCTTCTGTTTCTTGCTTGCCATGCTGTGGCATTCAAAGCAATTATCGACGAGAATCGGACGGATCCTTTTCTCGAAGAACGCAATTGCTTCGGGTGTCGCGTCTTGGGCCAAGGCCGAACATGATCCTCCAGCGAGGTTCAATACGAGCCCGGCAAGCAGCAGCACATACGATTGTGTTTTCATTGCGAATCCTGGCACAGCTTCGTTTCGAACAATCAGAATCCCGTTCATTGCTTGGCAGTTATCATGAGTATACCTGCCTGCGTGGTGGGTGTCATCCAGAATCAGATTATCATGCCGAGTTGGGTTACGCGCGACACGCTTTCTTGTGGTGTTCGCCGATTCGTAAGATGAACGTTGCTTTGAGCCAACCGTGACGGCAGCGGGATCGGGATGACTCGGATTCTCTGCTCGTCTCACCCGACCCACGACCAAACAGGAGTCCTTCTCCATGAGACTCTCGACATTCCCCCTGTGTCTGTTCTTCCTCGTAACGAGCGTCTCTGAGGCGCGTGCCCAGGACAGGGACGCGTTCCGGCCGATGGATGTCTTTCGCCTGGAATATGCAGCCGATCCGCAAGTTTCGCCGGACGGCAAACGCGTCGTCTATGTGCGCAACTTCATGGACATCAAGAAGGATCGGCGTCGCTCCAACTTGTGGATCATCAACGTCGATGGCAACGAACATCGCCCGCTCACCAACGGCGACGGCAACGAGCGATTGCCGCGCTGGTCTTCCGATAGTAAGAGGCTCTTGTATCTCTCGGCTGAAAAGGAACTCATGTGCCGCTGGATGGATACCGGCAACGTCGGCCGACTCGCCAAGTTGCCGGCCGAACCGCTTGGGCTGGCCTGGTCCCCCGATGGAAAAACCATCGCGTTTACGATGCATGTGGCCGACGTGCCCAGGCCGTTCGTGCAACTGCCGACGCCGCCCAAGGGGGCCGAGTGGGCCGAACCGCCAGTGATGATTCGTTCCCTCAATTATCGTTTCGACGGCAAAGGCTATCTCAAGGAAGGCCATCATCACCTGTTCATGCTCCCCGCGGAGGGCGGTACGCCCAGGCAACTCACGACGGGGCCGCACGAACACGTCGGCGTTCCTGCCTGGACGACCGATGGGAAGGCAATCCTTGTCGCGGGCAACCGGCATCCCGAAGGCGGGCACGATCCGCTCAACACGGAGATATATGAGGTTGCTGTGGCCGACGGCGCCATCAAGGCGCTCACCAAACGCAAGGGGCCGGACAACAACCCCATGGCTTCGGATACGTGGATCGCCTACACCGGCTTCGACGACAAACGGCAGGGGCACCAGGTCACGCGGCTCTACATCCTGGATCGAGACGGCAGCGCACCACGCGTGGCAACCGACAAGCTGGACCGCGATGTGAAATTCCCGGTCATGGCCAAAAACGCGGGACTGTTCTACCAATATGACGACGAAGGCAACACCAAGATCGCCTCGCTGGCAAAAAAGGTGGTCCTGGCCGACAATGTCGGCGGCACCACGCTCGACCGGCCCTACGCCAGCGGCTCGTTCTCCGTGTCCGATGACGGCACGATCGCCTTCACGCAGACATCGCCAGGCCATCCGGCCGAGGTCGCTGTGCGCGCCCCCAGCGACAAGGCGCCGCGCCGCTTGACGTATTTGTCCGCAAGCCTCCTGGACCAAAAGAAGCTGGCGACCGTCGAAGAAATTCGCTACAAGTCGAGCGTGGCATCGGGTGGCCGTATGATTCACGGCTGGATCGTGAAGCCCGCCGGCTTCGATGCGAAGAAGAAGTATCCGTTGATCCTGGAGATTCACGGCGGCCCGTTCGCCAACTACGGCCCGCGTTTCGCCGTGCAGATGCAGCTCTACGCCGCCGCCGGCTACGTCGTCTTCTATGCGAACCCGCGCGGCAGCACGAGCTACGGCGAAGAGTTCGGCAATCTGATTCACCACGCCTATCCCGGCCACGATTACGATGACCTGATGTCGGGTGTCGACGCCGTTCTCGCGAAGGGCTACATCGATAAGGACAGCCTTTTCGTCACCGGCGGCTCCGGCGGCGGCGTCCTCACGGCGTGGATCATCGGCAAGACAGGCCGTTTCCGCGCCGCCGTCGTCAGCAAGCCGGTCATCAACTGGTTCAGCTTCGTTTTGACCGCCGACATCTATGCCTTCTTCAACCGCTACTGGTTCCCCGGCCCGCCGTGGGAGCACGCGGAGCATTACATGAAGAGGTCACCCATTTCGCTCGCCGGCAATATCACGACGCCGACCATGGTCATCACGGGCGAAGTCGATCACCGCACGCCGATCAGCGAGTCCGAACAACTCTACCAGGCGCTCAAGCTGCGCAAGATCGACGCTGCCCTGGTGCGTATCCCCGGCGCCTCGCACGACTTCGCCGCCCGCCCGAGCCATCTGATCGCGCACACGGCCTACGTTCTGCAATGGTTCGAGACGTATCGAAAGAAATAGTGTGCCGAGACGGATGCATCGTCTCGCGCCACGGCTCGCTGATCGTGGAATCATTACCCCAGGAACTGCCGTGACCGCCGCTTCTGACGATCGCCCCCTGCCCGTGCCGTTGGCGGAGGGGCCGCTGCTGGCCTGGCTGCTGCACGCGCTGGCGCCGATGAACCGGACGCGCGTCAAGCAATTGCTGCGGCACGGCCGGGTCTCGATCAACGGAGTTGTCAGGACACGCCACGATCATCCGCTGCGGCCTGGCGACCGCGTCGTCATTCACGCGGCTACTCGCGCCGACCATAGCTTGCAAGAGGCCGGCATCGCCATCGTTTTTGAGGACGACGCCCTGATCGTCATCGACAAGCCGCCGGGACTTCTGACAGTCGCCACGGCCGCGGAGAAGACCGACACGGCGTTTGCCCGGCTGAACGCCCACCTGGGTGCGCGCGGGCTGGGCCGACCGTTCGTCGTCCATCGGCTCGACCGTGAGACCTCCGGGCTGCTTTTGTTCGCTCGAAGTGCGTCCGTTCGCGATGACATCCAGGCGAACTGGGAGAAGGTGACGAAGACGTATCTGGCCGTCGTCGAGGGCACGCCGCAGCCGGCCGAGGGAGTGGTCAATAACTTCCTGACCGAGGCCCGCAATCTGCGTGTGCGCGTCACGCGCAGCGGCGTGGGCTCAAAGCGGGCGGTGACGCGCTACCGCGTCGTCGCCACGCAAGCGAAATATTCGCTCGTGGAAGTCGTGCTGGAGACGGGCCGGAAGCACCAGATCCGCGTGCATCTTGCGGGGCTCGGCTGTCCGGTGATTGGCGATCCAGCATATGGCTCAACGAGCGGCCCGGCCGACCGCCTAGGCCTGCATGCGTGGCGGTTGGCATTCGATCATCCGGCAACCGGCACACCGCTGGTGATGGAGTCGCCGCTGCCGCTGGGACTGCGGCGGGTGATGAGGCTTGACTGAGCAGCGCGCGCAAATCGCGCATGGGGGGCGGATGTCGTGCAATCAGCAAGATTGGAGTCTCGCCGCCACGTTTACGCCAGCACGTCGCGAATCACATTGCCCGCAACATCCGTCAGCCGGAAATCGCGGCCGTTGAAGCGGTACGTCAAACGCGTGTGGTCGAGGCCGAGCAGGTGCAGAATGGTCGCCTGGATATCGTGAACGCTGGTGCGATTTTCGACGGCCTTGTAGCCGAACTCGTCGGTGGCGCCATAGTGGACGCCGCCGCGGATGCCGCCGCCGGCCATCCAGATGGTGTGGGCGTGCGGATTGTGATCGCGGCCGACAGAGCCTTGCGAATCGGAGGTGCGGCCGAACTCGCCGCCCCAGACGACGAGCGTCGAATCCAAGAGGCCGCGCGCCTTCAAATCCGACAAGAGGGCGCCGACCGGTTGATCCATGCTGGCGGCGCAATCGCGATGGTTGACGTTGATGTCGTTGTGTCCATCCCACGGCACGTCGTTGACCGCGCCGCCGGAGATGCGGCTAGCGCTGAAGAAAATCTGCACGAAACGCACGTTGCGTTCGACGAGCCGTCGCGCAAGCAAGCACTGCCGGCCGAAAGTCCCGGTCTCGCGGCCGTTGACGCCATAGAGATCCTGGATCTGCCGCGATTCCTGGCGTAGGTCGAGCGCTTCGGGGGCGGCCGACTGCATGCGATAGGCCAACTCGAACGACTGGATGCGCGCGGCGAGATCGGCCTCCTGCGTGCGCTGCTGTTGATGCTCCTGATTGAGTTCGCGCAGGAGTTCGAGCTGCGAACGCTGCTGCGTTTCGTTCATGCCGGGAGCGCGCGCCAAATTCGCAATCTCCTCGCGGCGGCGGGCATCGAGTGTCAAGGGTTGATAGCTCTTGGGGAGGAAGCCGGGCGTCCAGATGTTGTCGTCCCCGCGCGGCTTGGTCTCGTGCATGACGACGAAGGCGGGGAGGTTTTCGTTCATGGTGCCAAGGCCGTAGGTGATCCATGAGCCCATGGCGGGATAGCCGGGCCGATTGAGGCCAGTCATGAGTTCGATCGACGCGGGAGCATGATTATTTTGCAACGAATAGCACGAGTGAATGAACGCCATGTCATCGACGTGCCGGGCGGTGTGCGGCAGCAGATCGGACACCCACGACGCGGACTGCCCGTGCTGCCGCCAGCGAAACGGCGACGCCAGGCAACGGCCGCTGGTCTGGAAGAAGCCGGTGCGCGGATCGGCGCCGGCCAAGACCTGCCCGTTGCGCCGCTGCAATTCGGGCTTGTAGTCGAAGGTATCGACTTGCGACGGGCCGCCGGTCATGAATAGCCAGATGACCGAACGCACCTTGGGCGCAAAGTGCGGCTGCTGCCGACGCTCTTGCGCCGCAGTCTCCTGATGGAGCAGCGATGCCAGCGCGAGTGAACCGAGGCCCATGCCACTGGTTTGCAGGAAACGGCGGCGGGAGGGAAGGCTAATGGCGTTGAGATTCATGCGTTCCTCGATGTCTGTGCCCTATTCGCAAACCGTCATTTCGGATTCGCGGACAGAGGCGGTCCATCTTTGTTAATACGCACATGAACGATGCCGTTGCGATCGGTGCGCGCGATCGCTTCTCGGCCCAGGGGAGAAATAGCGAACTCCTGGACATCGACCCGGCCGAGCGGAGAAAAGTCATGTTCGCTCAGTTTGTAATCCGCGGAGAAGCCGTAGACGATCAATGGCTTGCTGGAGTTTTGGCCAAAAATGCATCGACTGATCGGATCGATGCCGACAGCGCGCGGATAACCGCCGGCGGCATAACCGGTTGCCGGGCGTCTGAGGTTGTCGGTCGGATAGATAAACGTCGAGTAGTTGGAAAGGGGAGGATGATCCGGGTGTGCGCCATTTCCGCCGCCTGACGGCATGGCGACGAATTTGCTGTCGTTGCTGAAACAGATTCGCCGGGTGTTGTTGCCGCCAATCCGGTAACTGGTTTCCTCGAAAGTCAACTCGTCTCCTTCGACGCGGAACCGGCTCAGACCGTCGTCCCCGGCGCACAGGACGTATTTTCCATCAGGAGAAGCCGCAAAAACCCAGGTCTCGTGTTTGGCATGCGTGGCAGTGACTTTGCCTTTTTTCAGATTCACCGCGTTGAGCATATGGCCGCGGCGATTGGCCTTGGGCGTACCGGCCCACGCCAACGACCCCTCGATGCCGGAGGACACGTGCGAGAGGCCAGAAATCGCAATCTTCATCTTGATGTCCTGGAGGCTGGCGGGATCAATCACCCAAAGCTCGCCGATGCCGATCACGGAGACCAAAAGACCTTCGCCGGACATGGCCAGATTGCCGCATTTGTGACCAAGCTCCGTGAATTCCTCGACTTTGCCGCTATTGGCGCTGACTCGTTGCAGCGTGCCGAATTCCCAGAGCACAAAGAACGATTTTCCGTCCCTGGCCCAGATAATGTCGCCGAGGATATTGTCGCCTTGCTTCTTGCTGATGACGCCGAATTGCCGCAGCGTGACGTCTCCCTTTTGGAACGGTCGAGGTCCTTCCTCGCCGGCATCTACCTCCATTGGTTTTTCCTGCGTTACCAACTTTTTGATTGAGACCTTGACTGGCTCGACGGCGAACTTCGTAACTGCGGTGTCGCCAATGCGCAGGCGCGAGAGGTAGCCGCCGATGGAAAAGCGGTGCTCGCCCGGGAGTGGCGATTCGTCCGTGACCGAAAGGAGCGGCTCGCTGTTGCGGGCTATCGAAATCGTCTTGCCGCGCTTGGTGATGGTCAGCAAGAACGGCTCGGTCATGACGCGCTTGTCTACGCGGCGCAACAGCTTTCCGTCCTTGTAGAGCAATAACGCCGTGTGGCTGAAGTGAATGCGATATCCCTTTCCATCCAGTATGTCGGCGTCCGTTTCCTCAGTCCCGAAGCGGATCAACAGCGAGCGGAAGTCGCCAAACTGCGACGACTTCAGGGCCAGATCTCCCTGCAAGTCGACGACGTGGCATGGGATGGCCAGTTCGAAATCGCGAGGGAGCGTGCTCTTGCTTGTGATCCAAAAGGCGGTGCCGTTGGCGTCCAGAGTCAACGTGCCTTTGGCTTCGGCGACCTCCGCCTTGTTGATGGTCCAGGCGAACTTTTCTGCTCGCAGCACCTGAATGGCGGGCATCGTCTTCGCGTCGGCCAGCGCGGCCGTCTCGGTAGTCTTGGCGGCAAGTTTCTTCGCCTGAGTAGCCGCCTCGTCGATTTCGCTCAGATACAGGGCATAATGCCGGCCATTTTCTTTGCGTGTGCGGATCAGCCCGACGACCTCTCCCTTGGCGTTGAAGAGCGGGCCGCCGGCCCCCTCGACATGAGCCGCGATGTCGACCTGGTAATGAGCGCGACCATCCAGTTTTACGCCGGTCGCGGAGACGGTCCCTTTGCTGAACGAGAGCGGCGGATCATCCGTCCCCTTGGACGACGCATATCCGAGGGTCGCGATCGGCGAGGCCAGATAAGGCTTTGTTTTCGATTGGGGCAACGGAATGAATGCGCCGGGTTTGCCGGTGATCTTGAGCGCTGCGAAGTCCAGGTTGTCCTTGGCCGGCGCGACGTAGACGACATCTGCCCTGAAGAATTCCAACACGTCAGGATCCTTGGCCGACGGAACGCCAACCATGAGGAATGCTCCAGCCTCTTTGTCGTCGTCGCTCAATGCGGCCTGCCTATGCGTGTAGATCAGGCCATCCTTGTCTGCGAAAAAGCCGGTCGCGTTCGTTGCCGACAGCCTGGTCCCGACCCGTTTGATCAAGACTACGCTCTTGCGCGCTTGGGCGACGTTGAAATCGCCCTGCGCCTGAGCGCAGTCGGGCAGCGTGGTCCATGCGGACAGCAGTATGATTGCGATCCATCCCTTCCACATCGCCTGGAGCATGGGTTTCTCCACACCGTATCTGGAGACTGGAATCTACCTGATTGAAAGCCGATCGTTCAGCTGGCGTAAACCCCTGGCAAGCCATTTCTCGGCGTCAGCATCCCGTCATGAATACGAGATGACCGGATATATTTTGGGAGCAAAGTACGGCTGCCGCCCGCAGCCCTTTTCTTTCGCTTCCCCTTCGCCGCTTTCGTCGTACCAGTCGGGAAACACGCCCTCGTAGTTTATCGCTATTATCCTTGCACCTGTGGTTGCAGCGCAGTTTCATGGCGTTTTTAAGTCATCCAAAACCACCACCGACAACCCCGCGACGCTGCGGAATCCGCCGTCGTTCGTCACGAAAAGCGCACAGCCGATTTGTTGGGCCGTGGCGGCGTGGATTGCGTCCGGAGTTTTCAGTTTGGTCTTTGCCCGTAGCTGGGCCGCATCGCGCAAGATCGACTGCGTGATCGGCAGCAGCCGCGTTTGTGCTTGTAGGAAAAGCTGCTCATATGCGGTCGCCAGAGCAGCATTGCCCGCTTGGAGCGGTCCAACCAAGGTTTCCAGCAACGTCAATTCGCTACTGACAATTTCGTTGGCCTTTCCCTTGGCCGCCAGCCACACAGGCTGAATGAGCGGCCAATAAATCGGATGCTTCTCCACGCTGTAAATGATGGCATTGGCATCCAAATACACCAAACCCGATGAGGGGATGGTCATCGTTCCCACGAATCTTTTTCCTTGCGTAGGAATTGTTCGTACTCTTCCCACGTGTCAAACGCATGTGGGCCCGGCGGCAGTGTCTCCAGAAATTCAAGCGCGGACCCGTACTTCGTCTTTACCTTTTCGGGCAAGACCACAATCACCTCGACCCTCGCTCCTTCCTGCAACTCCGGATCGCTGAATTCAACGCGATTGCCCGGTAATACCGTGGTTTCCATTCGCAGTGCGGTTGGCATGGGTTTGACCTCCGCTCGTCATCATACTCGATTTCAGCGTAAGTGAAATCCTTTAATCGACATAAATGAATTCATTCAAGCACAACAACACCTGACAGAAATCGGTGAACGCCTGATCGCGTGCTTGCGGCGTTTTGCCGTAGCTCTCGGCCTGGCGTTCGATGAACGATTGCATGCGGTCACGTTCCACGCTGGTTGGGCGGCGGGCGAGGGCGATCAGATAGGCGTCGTCGATCGATTGAGCCAGCGGCACGTCCTTGGAGCGAACCCGGGCCGCGAGCTTCTGGGCGGCGCCGCGCACGAACGGCGAGTTCATGAACGCCAGCGATTGCGTCGGCACCGTCGTGACGCTGCGTTCGCCGATCGATTGCAGCGCTTCGGGCACGTCGAACATCTGCAACAGCGGGATCATCTGGCTGCGTTTGACGGTGAGGTAGACGCTGCGGCGCAAGCTGTTGCCGTCGAGCGTGCCGGGGCCGTACATCTTCGGATCGAGCGTGCCGGCGACCGCTAACAGGTTGTCGCGGATCGCCTCGGCTTCGAGCCGGCGCGTCGGATGACGCCACCAGAGGCGATTTTGCGAGTCGATCTTGAGGTTCGCTTCGTTGACCTCGTTTGATTGCATGTAGACGGCGCTCGTCATGATGAGCTTGTGAATCGGCTTCAAGCGCCAGCCGTTCTTGATCAACTCGCCAGCCAAATAATCGAGCAACTCCGGATGCGTCGGCGCATCGCCTTGAGCGCCGAAGTCGTTCGGCGTGCCAACGATGCCGCGGCCCATGTGATGCTGCCAAAGCCGATTGACGATGACGCGCGCCACGAGATGCCCCGCTCCGTGATCGGCGTCGGTCATCCAGTTGGCGAGAGCGACACGCGGCTCATTCGGTTTCGTCGCGCTGAGCCAGCGCTGGTCGCGATCGGTATGCGTCATCAAGACCTGCGCGAAGCCGGTCTTGGCGATTTCACGTTTCTTCTCAGGTTCGCCGCGAATGAGGAAATTGACATCGCCTCCTTTGGTCCCCGCTGCGAAAACGTCCACGAGTTTCGCTGTCGGCTCTTTCTTGGCGTGCTGCTCGAGCGCGCTGTAGACGGCCTCCGTCGGCTTGTCGAACTTGCGCAGCCAGCGCCCGATGGGCTCACGTTGATGCGCGGCAAGCTGCATGCGTTGCGCGATGACACGCAACTCGGCGGCGTGTTGCAGTTCGCCCTTGTCTTTCAATTCAGGCGCTGCCGTGCTGATCGCGACGCGCGGCTTGCCGATCGCGAAATACTCGTCGTGGAAATGGAGCTTCAACGTCAGCACCGTGCCGCCAACGAAGCCGACGTTGCCCTCGATGGCGAACACCGCCGCGTGATCCTTGCTTAGCTCTTTGCCGATGGACCAACCCGTCGTGCGATCACCGTCGAGCGCATTCGCGAGCGGAAACTCGGTAGTCTCGGAGCTGACCGCGATTGCCTTCAACTTTACCGCCACCGGCTCTGCCTTGCTCGATGGATCGAGCGGCGTCGCCGTCAACGACATTTCCGTCAGCGTGAAGCTTCCCTGTGGATTGCGCCCCGGTCCCCCCTTGGGGAGCGACTTGTCCGTCAACGCTTCGACCCTGATCGATTTGATGCCGGTCTGCATCGTCTGCGCGATGATCGTGAGCGTATCGTTCTTCTCCGCCTTGTCGGGGGCCAGGAGCGAACCGTCCGCTTGCTTGACGAGCGTTGATTTTTTGTTCTTGGCGTCAATGGCGTCGAGGATCAGCCACGACGGCGTGTCCTTGTCTTTCTGCGCCGCTGCCCAGGCTTGCAATCGCTTCGACAACTCCGCCTGCTCGAATTCATCGCGTTTCTTCAACAGCGGCGCATGAGCGCGGTCGAAGGCTTCCTTCTCGGTGCGGAACATCTCGGGGTCCATGTTGACCTTGACGTTGGCCGAGTCGGTCCGGCCCAGGTTCGCGATCAGGCGATAATAATCCTCCTGCGGGATCGGATCGTACTTGTGCTCATGGCAACGGGCGCAGCCGAGTGACAGGCCGAGCATCGAGGTCCCGAGCGTCGAGATCATGTCGTCGAGATGATCGTACCGAATGAGCGCGAGCGTCTTCGACGTGGTCTGCCCTGGATACGAACCGGCGACGAGGAAGCCGGTGGCCGAGATCGCTTGCAAACTGCCGGGGGCGAGATGATCGCCGGCGAGCTGCCAGCGGATGAACTGATTGAACGGCATGTCCTGGTTCATCGCCTTGATGACGAAATCGCGGTAGTGATAAGCGTTTGGGCGATTGCCGTCGAACTCGTACCCGCCGCTCTCGGCGAAGCGCACGGTGTCGAGCCAATGACGCGCCCAGCGTTCGCCGAAGTGAGGCGAATCGAGTAGCCTATCGACGACCGCCTCATACGCTTGCGGTTTAGCGCTCGCGGCCTCCTTCAGAAACGCCTCGATCTCCGCGGGCGACGGCGGCAACCCATGCAGATCGAAATACGCCCGCCGAATCAACCGCTCGGCCGCGATCGGTCCGTTCGGCGTCACGCCCTTGTCCTCAAGCTTCGCCAGGATGAAGCGATCGACCGGCGTGCGACCCCAGGCCGCGTTCTTCACCGCCGGCGGCGTGATCGCCTTGATCGGCTGAAACGCCCAGTGCTCGCGGCCTTTCTCAATGTCGATGCTGCGTTTGGCAAGCGCTTTACCGGCGCGTGGATCGGGAGCGCCCATGTCGATCCACTTGACGAAGTCGGCAATGACTTCCTTGGGCAGCTTGGTCGCTTGCGACGGCATCTTCGTCGGCCCGTCGTGCTCCAGGGCTTTGATGAGGAGGCTGTCCTTGGCTTTGCCGGCAACAAGCACCGGCCCATTGACGCCGCCTTTGAGCATGCCGTCCTTGGTGTCGAGCAGAAGGTCCGCCTTGAGCTTTTTGGATTGCGCGGAGTGGCACTCGTAGCAATACTTGCTCAAGACGGGGCGGATCTTGTTCTCGAAGAACTCGACCCCCTTCGGATTCGTCCCGCCCGCAAAGAGGAAGGCTGGCATTCCGAGCATCGCAAGTAAAACACCGAGCAATCGTTGGTGAGTCATGATTGAATGCTTTGGTAAGAGAACTTCGGCTTGGTGGCAGGAGTATGGATCTTATCATACGCCGGAAGGCATCGTCGAGAGAAAAATAGCCGTCGCTTGATAAAATGCCAAGGGCGATCACATGTCCGGCTCGCCGAGCCGCGTTACACGGAGGGGACAATCGATGCTTCGCTATCTCGCAATCGCTATCGTTCTGATGCTGCAATTGGGCCCCGCTATTGCGCAGGATCTCTCACTCAAGCCCGACGACCCCGCGTCCACCGTGCATCCGCGCAAATTCGGGTTGCCGGGCGGCATCGGCGTGACGCGCGGCTGGTACGTCTGGCGATCGTTCGACACGAAGACCTGGCGCGCCGAGGTGAGCCACGAAGGTACCGGGCAGAAGTACAGCGTGCGCGTGTTGCCGTGGTTGACGACGTATCGCAATCTCGCGTATGGGGCTCATCCCGACGAGCTGCTGGCGGGCGAGCGCGTGAACATGTTTTTCAATCCCGACGACAAGCAGCAACGTGCGTATCTCGTCCACTTTCAGGACGAATTGTGCCAGATGAAGGGACACAATCACGCCTGGCAAATCGAGAAAATTATTGATGGCGGCTTCACAGCGCGCGTGATGGCCGGCGACAAGCAACTCGACGACAAGATCGCTACGTTCACGTTCGATCCGAAGTGCCAGTTCTGGCGCGGCGGCAAGATTGTCGATAGTGCGAACGCGAAAGTCGGCGAGCGCGTCTACTTGCGCTGGTGCTATGACGACACGCGCCGCGTCGTCAAGCTGTGCAGCGACGCCGGCAGTCTTGACGCGATCCAGGCCGAAGCACGCAAGCGGATTGGCGAGCGCGTCAAGAAGGAAGGCATGACCGCGTTCGTCGAGGAGGCCAAGGAGAAGACGCGCGTCCTCGTCTTCGCGACCTGGTGGCAACAAGCCGGCGATCTGAAGCCCGGCGACAAGCTGCGCTTGCAGGCGGAAGGCGGCGAGCCGGTTGCGGTGAACCTGGTGTCTCGCAAGAACCTGGGCACGTACGGCTCCGGCTGCAGCGAGCTGATCGTCGATGGGCTCAACGCCAAGCAAAGCGAGCTCGTGCGCGGCTGGACCGGCGGCAAGGTCGTGCGCGCATTTGGACCACAGGCAGAGTGAGGTATGAGCGAACACGAATGGCTAAGGGCCGATGAGCCGCGACAATTGCTGTTTCAAATTCGGCACCAACGCAAGTTGCGAAAGCGGCGTTTGTTTGCCTGTGCATGTTGCCGACGCGTTTGGACTTTGCTCACCGACTCGCGCAGTAGGAAAGCCGTCGAAAAGGCAGAACAATTCGCTGACGAGTTGGTCGACAAATCAGAACTTGATAAAGCATATGAAGCTGCTCGTGACGCTGCGCTCGAATTAAATACCCAAATCATGGAGGTTCCCGTTAGCCAACGAGAAATGCCGTGGAAGTTATGGAAGGCCGCCGAAGCGGCGGTTCACGCCGCGGCACCGCGGGGCACTGCGGATGCAACAATGGACGCACTTGATGCATCGTTTGTTGTAGATTTTGCACATAGAAAAGCCGAGAGACAGCTGCACTGTGTTTTGATTCGCGACATATTCGGCAACCCCTTCCGCCCCGTCGCCATCGATCCCGCCTGGCTCACCTGGCGCGACGGCACGATTCCGCTGATCGCGCAAGCCATTTACGAGGAGCGTCGCTTCGCCGACATGCCGATTCTCGCGGACGCTCTGGAAGAAGCCGGTTGCGCGGACGCCGACATTCTGAACCACTGTCGGCAACCCGGCGAGCACGTGCGCGGCTGCTGGGTCGTGGACCTGCTGCTCGGCAAGACTTGATTCCATGTGGTTTTGTCTTCCGCGCTTTGCCGGCGGTTTTCTTCTTGCCGTTCAAGCGGGCACGGACCTCGCTGAGAGGAATCCTCGTTTTTTCATTCGAACGTTCAGCGAAGAGTTTCATCAGCGCTTTATTCTTGACGACCGCGGCGATCTCCAGGTCGAAGTCGGAACTCATGTTGTTCCCCAAACGTCATAGAGGCCGGAACCGTTGACACTCGGTATTCTAACAGATAACGACCCGACGTGAGCGTCGGTCGCGAGAATGAACGGAGAAATCAAGCATGCGTTTCTCTCGCCTCTCGATCTTGTCGATGGTCTTTCTCCCCTTCTTCGTCACCGAGGCTTCAAGCGACACGCGCGAGCCGCGCATCGCGTTCGCGGTCAAGGACGGGTTCGTCGAATTCGCGCTGCGTCAGAACGGCGAGCCGATTGCCGATGCGATCATCGAGATCACCGACGACAAGGGGCGAAAATTCAGCGGCGAATCGGGACCGGACGGCGAGGGAGCGTTTCCGTCGCAAAACAGCGCATCGTTCACGGTTGAGATCAAAACGGGCGCTCGCACCGCCGATCCGATTCGGCTGTATAAGACCGCGGACGGCATCGAACCCGCGCGTGTGCTTTTGAGCTATGGGCTGCGTCCCTGTTGTCGCGGGTTGGCGAAAGCGAAGCCGATCATCGTCGGGTCGCCGTTTGAACCGCAAACGCCGGCCGCGAGCGAGGAATCAGCGTCGTGGCTCTGGCTGTGTGCGTTCCCGATCGGACTGCTCATGACGGCGGCGCTGACGATCACGATTCGGCAAAATCAAACGGCGGCGTCGTTCGCGGAGAACCCATAGTCATGGGCAACACGCTGCGCATCTTCGCGCCGATGCTCGTGATCGGAGTGCTCACGCTGGGTCCGCTGGCGTATTACGTCCATCGCCGGGCGAATCCGCCGGTCGCGCCGACCCCGACAAGCGATATTGCGCAGGAAGCGCGCGACGATCTGACGCAGCGCAACTTCACGCCGCTGTCCGCCTCGCTGGAATCGCTCTTGAACGATCCAGCGTATGAGCCGGTCCCCACACAGGCGCACACGCTGCTGCTGCAATCGGCTCCGGCCTTCAAGTTGACCGACGTGGACGGCAAGGAATGGACGCTCGCGCAGCAGTTGAGGGACGGACCGGTCGTGCTCGTTTTCTATTACGGCTATCATTGCAATCACTGCGTCAGCCAGCTCTTCGCGCTCGACAAGGACATCGACAAGTTTCGCGAGCTGGGCGTCACGGTCGTGTCCGTCAGCGCCGACGCGCCGGAGCTGACGCGCGAGCGTTTCAAGCAATACGGGGCGTTCAAGTTCCCGGTCCTATCCGATCCGAAGAACAAGATCGCCCAGCAATATGAAGTGTACGTGCCGAACTCGAAGCCCGACCAGGAAGGGAGCCTGGTGCATGGCACCTTCGTCATCACCCGCCAGGGCAAGATCGCCTGGGCCCATTGCGGCGCCGAGCCCTTCACCGAGCATCGCACGCTGCTTCACGAGGTGGCCCGCGTCGAAGGGCGCTAGCCACGGCGATTCACTTCGGCGCGCCAAGGCAATACAGATGCGATTGTGAACGTGAAAAGATCTGGCCCTTCGAGGGCGTCAGCGACGCGCGGAAGATCTCGCCCGGACCCGCGCCGACATTGCTCTCCGCGATTACCTTGAACGTCGGACCCGGCTCGATGACGCTCGTCTCACCCGCCTCGCTCTGATAATACACGAGCCCGTTGGCGGCGATCGGCGACGACGTGAACTGTGTGCCGCGCAGACGTTCCTTCCACAGCACCTTCCCCGTCGTGGCGTTATAGCAGGTCGCGATGCCCGTCATGTCCGCGGTGATGAGGTAGTCGCCGACAAGGATCGGCGACGGCTGATCACGCCCTCCCTTGCGCGGCGTGTGCCAGGCCATGTGCGATTTCGTCACGTCGCCCGAGCCGCCGAGCTTGACGGCGTATATATCGCCCACCAGGCCATTGATGACATAGACCAGCCCTTTGCCTGGCGCCACGGTCGGCTCGCCGCGGCCGATGAAGCTCTTGCATCGCCACAGCTCCGTGCCTTTCGTTGGGTCATAGCCGATCACGAAGTCCTCGCCGTTGAGCACGATCTCTTTGCGTGTGCCCGCATCGACGGGCACGGGCGAGCTCCAGCCGCCGCGGAACGGCGTTGGGCGCGATGTCTTCCAAACATCTTTGCCGGTCCGTTTGTCGACGCCGATGATGAAGGGGTCCTTGATCGAATCACAATTTTGGATGACGAGATCGCCGACGATGAGCGGACATGCACAAGTGCCCCACGGCCCCGGAAACTGGCCGAGATCACGCGACCACAGCTTCTTGCCGTCCATGGAAAAAGCGTGCAGCCCGCCTTTGCCGAAGAAGGCGATGACGCACTCGCCGTCGGTCGCACAGGTAGCGGACGCCCAGCCGTTCATGACATGGCTCGGTTCCGGTGCGCCCGCCCAGGCTTCCTGCTCCCATACGATCTTTCCCGTAGTTCGCTCGACACACAGGACGATCCGCTTCTTGCCTTTTTCAAGTGCCGCGGTCAGGAAAATGCGTTCGCCCCAGACGACAGGCGACGACTGCCCCTCGCCCGGCAGCTTCGTTTTCCAGACGACCGCCTTCGTGTCCCACTTCGTCGGCAAGCCGCTTTCGCTCGTGTGCCCGTTGTGCTGCGGTCCGCGCCAGCCCGGCCATTCGCCGTCCGCATGAACGAGCGCGGGCAGACAGCAGGCGAAGACGACGAGCATCAAATAAGGAAGGGAACGCGTCATGATTGGACCTCAGGAATGCGTTGAAGGCGGGCGAGGAATCCACGGCATTGTATGAAGTTGCCAGCGGGCTGCGAAGGGGGCCGTGACTCGAGTCAAATGGGGAAGGCAGTACCGGTCGTTCACTCTGGATCCTGAACGGGTGAAACAAATTAGCCCCAGGTCAACGCTGGGGTTGCCTGGGGCTGAATTTATTCCAGCCTATCAGGCTGGAAATCAAGCCGAGGAAATCTATTACAGCAACTCCTGAATCGCCGTCGGATCATCCAGCACGTTGACCGGCCGACCGCTCGGGTCCAGAAGCTGCAAGTGCGGGTCGATGCCGAGCACGTTGTAGATGGTGGCGTGGATGTTGCACGGCGTGAGCGGGCGGGAGAGCGGGCGTTCGCCGAGGCGGTCCGTGGAGCCGACGATGGTGCCGCCGCGGACGCCGCCGCCGCCCATGAGGCAGAACATGCTGTTGCCCCAGTGGTCGCGGCCGGGGGTGCCCATCGAGCGCGGGGCGCCGCCGTTGCCGCCGTCGTTCATTCTCGGCGTGCGGCTGAATTCGCCGCACAGGACGACCAGCGTTTGGTCGAGCAGGCCGCGTTCTTGCAGGTCGGTGAACAGGCCGTAGACGAGGCTATCGACGATCGGCAGCAAGCGTTGGTAGCTGCCTTCGAGGTCCCAGTGGTGGTCCCAGCCGCCTAGGTGGACGGTGACGAATGTCGAGCCCGCTTCGACGAGACGACGCGCCAGCAGCGTGCTTTGGCCCCAGTTGTGTCGGCCATAGCGATCGCGCAGACGCGGGTCTTCGCGGTGGATGTTGAAGGCGTCGCGCGCTGCTGGCCCGGTGACGAACTCGAACGCTTCTTGCGAGTAACGGTCCATCGCCTGGGCGGTGCCGCGGTTGTCGAGATCGCGCAGCATGCGGTCGAAGTGATTGTTGAGCGTGCGGCGATCTTCGAGCCGATCGACCGAGAGGCCCGCGGCGAGATTGAGGTTCTGCACGTTGAAGGTTGGGCTGTTGGGATCGCCGCCGGTCGCGAACGGGTTGTGATGGGCGCCGATCATGTGCCCGCCGAAGTAGCCGGGGTTGAGGCCGATGCTCGCGGCGTAGGGGACGCCGACGTAGCCGGGCATGCCGCGGCGGCGCGGGCCGGCCTCGCGCGACACGATGGCGCCGATCGACGGAAATCGCTGCATCTGATTGACGCCGCTGACGCCCATGTCCTTGGTCGTGAGCATGCGATGCCCGCCGGCGAAGTGATCGCCGGTGTCGTGGTGCAGCGAGCGGACCATCGAGAAGAGGTTCGTGATGCGAGCCTGCTTGGGGTAAAGCTCGGTGACGTCGAAGCCCGGCACGCGCGAACGAATCGGCCGCCAGATGCCGCGGAACAGCTCCGGGGCGTCGGGCTTCATGTCGTACATGTCCATGTGTCCGGGACCGCCGTCGAGCCAGATGAGGATGACGGAGGTGTTACGGGTATTTCCCGATTGCTCGCGCGCTTTGAGGATCTGCGGCAGACCGAGCGCGGCCATGCCCGAGACGCCCACTTTGAGGAAGCTGCGGCGGTTGATGCCATCGCAATAACGTCCGGCGCGGCCAAGATCGAGATTGAACATGATATCCCCCTTGAATAGACAGCGTTTCTTTTATCGGCAAGGTCGGATGGTGGGCTGCAGTCGGCATGCAGGCTACAAACAGCTTATCATCTTGGCGCGAAAAGGGAAATGGAAAAAACGCGATCATTCCGGATCACCGGCCGTCAACCATCCGGCGTCTCCAGAAGCTCCTTCAATCGCTCCGCGAGTTGCGGCGGGAGCCTCGGCAGCCAGGACGCATCGACGAGTCCGACGCCGATAATATCCCGCAGGTGAGTACGGTCCTTGTCACGATTCGACATCAGCTTCATAGGCACGAGCGCCTCGAGAGTAATCACGCGGAAATTGGCCGGGTTGTCAACGGTCTGGATGTCCGGCGCCGGGAGCAAGTGATCGGGGCGCGTTTTCTCGCCAGCGAACAAAAGGTGGATGGCCTCGCTGGGCTTTCCCTCGGCGCCGTCGCGGAACATAATCACATCCAGCAACTCGCCGCCCACGAAGCCAGCCTGCTCCAGAGCAGCAGCGATTGCGGGCAGATCGCTGCGGCGCACCAGCAGATCGACGTCGCGCGTATTGCGGACGGCGCCTTCATCGACGGTGGCGACCCACGAAGCGACGGCATTCCCTCCCACCACGGCGTAGGGAATGCCGACCTCGTTCAACGCTGCCGTTGCGCGCAACAATCGCTCGCGGACCTTGGCCACGGCTCGCTCCATGCGATCCAGAATGTCCGTGCTCATGCTGACGGTCTGCGTCGTCCAGCGCGGCACGTTTTCCTGGGTTGAAACAATTGGCGCGGTCATGGTCTCTATCTTACCAGAATCAACGCTTGCCAAGCAACCCCGGCGTCTTGTGCAGCGCCGTCACCTCGGCCACCGTCAACGCGCGATTGAAACACGCCATCTCGTCGAACAGGCCCGTGTAGCCGACGGCGGTGTAGATGCCGGCTTTCTCGATGTCCCAGTCCATGGCGATCGCGCGGTCCTTGACGTCGCCGATCTTCTTGCCGTCGATGTAGAGCGTGGCGCTGGCGTTCGGTTTGCCGGTGTCGAAGTTGTCCCACGACAGGACGATGTGATGCCACTCGCCCGCTTTGAACGCGACCTTGGGCACGCGCACCATCGGCGCGTCGGCGTCGCTCTCTTTGGCGCCGGTCTTGCCATCGGGCACCGCGGGGAAGACGCCCATGCGAAGATCGCGCGGCTTGGCGTCGTTGAAGTCGAACCAGATGCCGCCGTTGTTGGCGCCTTTCTGCGTGATCTGCACCGGATCACAGAAAGTCAGCTTGAGGGCCGCGGGATTCATGTTGATCCACATCGAGCACGCGCCGCCCCAACCGCCCTTCTTGAACGCGAGGTTGCCTTTGACCGGATAGGAAAATCGGCCGCGGTTGGGCAGCACGTCGGTCGCGTCCAGACAGCCGCCGGCGATGCCCTTCTTGACGATCTTGTAAATGTCCTTGTTGTAGCCTGGCGCAAACGTGAATTTCTTCGGATCGGTCGGATCGCCCGAACGCGTCATAATCGGCCCGACGCCGATTTCCGGGGTCAAGCTTTCGTCGAACGAGGCGTAGAAGCTGACCGCTTTCTGGAGCGCGTCGTCGCCGGCGTCAACCGGAATCGCAGTGAGAATCAAGAGGCCGAGGATGATCGCCATTGTGAACAAGCCGCTGTTTGTCATGATTCGCTCCTGACTCGGTTTGCCATGGAAACAGTCGCAGCGTACCCCGGCGACACGCTGGATGCAAGTAGGTGTTGGCGTTCATCTTACTAACCCTGAGCGCAAGCGAGGGGATAGCATGGCCCCTGGCGGTGTCATCGGCCTTTCCGAGGCGTCCTGCTATCCCCTCGCTTGCGCTCAGGGTTAGTAGAGTCGGCGGAGTTTTCGTACAATCAATGCACGTAACCGTTCACCATCACGATAGCAAACACGGACAGGCCAGCCCGCGCCGATGATTATGGACAGCGTTGTGGAGATATTCAAGGGCGTTCTTGCCATGCAAGCGACACGTTTGCACGACGGTCAGAATCCGTTCGACGAACCGGCAGCCAGATTCGCTGTTGCAGCCGAAACTGCGCCGGCGCCACAGTACGGCGCGACGCAAAAGACGTTCCATGTAGTTGTTGGTCGGTTCGACTCCCTCATGCGTCGCGAAGGTCCACAGGGCGGACTCCAACTCCAGCAAGTTCCCGCAGAACTTCGCCACGCGCGCATCATCGCCCAGTCCGCCTTCTACCAACGCCTTGCCCAACCGACGCTGGAGCGGTTCGATCAGCGTTCCCAATTTTCGCCGCGTGACTTTTCCTTTTTGAAACGCATGCCACGCGGCGAAGAGTTCTTTGACAATACGCAG
>SYHD01000218.1 GCA_005799265.1 Planctomycetia bacterium
CAGGCGAGACGCCGGCGCCACGCGGATCAGGATCGAGTCTTGCTTGCGAATTGCTTGCGCGACTTTGCGACTTTCGGCGCGATCACGTAGCCGCAATAGTTCTGGGTCGGATTCAAGCGAAAATAGCCCTGATGATAATCCTCCGCGCGATAAAAGATCGGCAACGGCGTCACCTCGGTCACGATCGGGCGATCCCAGATTTTCCGCGCGTTCAAGTCCGCGATCAGCGTCTCGGCCGATTGCTTTTGTTCGAGCGAATGAAAGAAGACCGCGGAGCGATATTGCGTGCCGCTGTCCGCCCCTTGGCGGTTGAGCGTCGTCGGATCGTGAGTCGCGAAGAAGATCTCGAGGATTTCGCGGAAGGAAATGACGCTCGGATCGAATGTGACTTGCACGACTTCCGCGTGCCCGGTGTCGCCGTTGCAGATTTGTCGATAGGTCGGATTCAACGTGGCGCCGCCGGTGTAGCCGGATTCGACTTTGTCGACGCCGATAACCTGCTCGAATACGGCTTCAGTGCACCAGAAGCAGCCGCCGCCGAGCGTGGCGAGTTCGCGATTGGATGGTTGCGCGCTCATATTCGATCTCCTTGTGGAGATAGTCTATGCGCGGGAGGTCCGTAGCGAGTGGCCCCTGCCCTATCGCCACGGACCACGAGCCATGGGCTACGGATATTTACGTATACTCGCCAACGCCTGATCGATGCTGACCGGCGACCCCGTGGACAGCCACGCCAGGTAACCAAGTGAGAGGAGGATGCCGTAGGTGAGAAGCGTGGCTGGCCAGGAATCGGATCTGAACTTCACGGCGCTGCCGGCAAACTGGTTGAGCTTCGGCACCACGCCCATCAGATCGACGGCGCAAATCTCATCGAGCACCAGGTGGGAGAGAAAGCCGATCATCGTGCCGGTCGCGAAGTAGAGACGCTTGCGTAGCTCCTCGGCCGCGAGCGGATGATCGGGCCGATGCATCAGAAAGATCGCCAGCCCCGCGATCAGTAGCGCCGGCAAACTGTGAAACATGCCGCGGTGCACTGTGACCCGCTTGAATATTTCCGAGACACCGAAACGCACGCAAAGATAGGATCCGGCGAGCAAGACGAGCAGTTGCTCCGAGGTCACCCCCATACGGCTCAAGCGATTGATGAGCAAGAGAGGCACGAAGACGCCGGCGAGGCCGAACAATTCGCGCACGGGAATGCCGCTGTCGGAATCGAGATCGGGGAGCATGCCGCCGAGAGTCGTCAACCCGGCGGCAAGAAAAACCTCGCCCCAGTCGTAGTTGAGATAGTAGGTGCCGAAAGCGCCGACTACGACGCCGAGCGCGGCGCTGGTCGTGATGTGTCCCTGGAAACTGGCCATCGTACATCCTCCGTGATGTTGTTGCCGCTTCACTGCCCATTTAGCAGCCGCAGCTTCTCCTCCGCGTCTTCGTCGCCGAACTCGGCGGCCTTGTTATACCAAAACACGGCCCGCTTCAAGTCGGCCTCGACACCGCGGCCGTGTTCATAGGCGTCGCCGATGTTGAACTGCGCTGGCGGATAATCCTGCTCGGCGGCGCGGCGGAACCATTGCAGGGCGACGACCGCGTCTTGCTCAACCCCTTCGCCGGCAAGATACATCAGGCCGAGCTTGTGCTGTGCCACGGGGTCGCCTTGCTCGGCAGCCTTGCGATACCAGTCGGCCGCGGTGGCGTCATCGTGCTCGACGCCGCGGCCTTCCCGATACATATTGCCCAGGCTCGTCTGCGCCGGAGCGAATTCTTCGTCGGCCGCCTGGCGATACCACTCGACGGCTTCCTCGTCGTTTTGTTCGACGCCGCGCCCCTCCTGGTACATCCAGCCGAGGCTGTTCAATGCCGGGAGATAGCCCAACTCGGCGGAAACTTGATACCACTTTACCGCCTCGGCGTCATCCGGGTCAATGCCGCGCCCCTCTTGACACATGAAACCAAGGCTGTGCATGGCGGCGGCGTCCCCTTGCTCGGCGGCTCGGCGGAACCAGTGGACCGCTTCGACATCGTCGCGTTCGACGCCGTGCCCCTCCTGATACATGTGCGCGAGGTTGTTCTGCGCCGTCGAATCCCCTTGCTCGGCGGCCTTGCGATACCAGCGCAGCGCCTCGGCATCATCGCGCTCGACGCCGCGCCCCTCCTGATACATCCAGCCGATGTTGTTCTGGGCCGGCGCGTGATTCTGCTCGGCCGACAGCAAATACCAGCGCATCGCCAGCTCGTCATCCTGAGGCACGCCGCGTCCTTCCTGGTAGAGCCAGCCGATGTTGTTCTGGGCGGAAGGATCGCCAAGCCGTGCCGCACGCCGATACCAGCGATAGGCGCGATGATCGTCCTGCTCGACGCCGCGGCCCTCTTGAAACATCCAGCCGAGGTTGTTCATGGCCGCTGGATCACCTTGACGCGCGGCCCGGCGATACCAGCCAATCGCGCGGCCCTCGTTCGGCTCGACGCCTAGGCCTTCTTGATAGAGCCAGCCGAGATTGTTTTGTGCGGCGGACTGGCCGAGCCGGGCAGCGCGCAAATACCAACGGTAAGCCTTGCGATCGTTGCGGCGAACGCCGAGCCCTTCGTTGTACATCCAGCCGATGTTGTTCATCGCGCCGACATCGCCCATGAGCGCGGCCCGGCGATACCAGTAAACCGCCTCTTCGTCGTCGCGCGGCACTCCTGCCCCTTCCTGATACTTACGTCCGAGATTGTTCATGGCGGCGGCGTCCCCAACTGCGGCAGCCTTGCGATACCAATGCACGGCCCGACGATTGTCCAGCTTGACGCCCCGCCCTTTCTCGTAAAGCCAGCCGAGGTTGTTCATCGCCGGCGCGAATTCCTGTTCGGCCGCCCGACGATACCACCCCAGCGCCTTGCGATCGCTCGGTTTGAGACCGCGGCCATGTTCATACATCCGCCCGAGGTTATTTTGGGCCGGCGCGTACCCACGCTTGGCGGCCTTGCGATACCATCGAACGGCCTTGCGTTCACTCGGCGTGACGCCGCGGCCGACCTCGTACATCCAGCCGAGATTGTTCTGCGCGATCTCGTCGCCTTTCTGCGCGGCCTGACGATACCAGGCAACCGCCTGACGATCGTCTTGCGGGACGCCGCGGCCGAGTTGATACATCCAGCCGAGGTTGTTTAGCGCCGACGCATAACCTTGCTTGGCGGATTCACGATACCAATGAACCGCACGCAGGTCATCGCGAGGCACGCCGCGGCCTTCCTGATACATCCAGCCGAGGTTGTACTGCGCCGCCGCGTCGCCGCGCTCGGCCCCGCGCAAATAGAAACGCACCGCCTTCTCATCGTTCTCACGCACGCCCAGGCCGTTCTGATACATCCAGCCGAGGTTATTGTCGGCGGCGGCGTACCCTTGACGCGCGGCCTTGCGATACCAATGCACCGCTTCGATGTCGTCTTGCGGCACGCCTCGGCCCTGTTGATACATCCAGCCGAGGTTGTACTGCGCTGCGGGATCGCCTTGCTCGGCGCCGCGGCGATACCAAAACACGGCGCGTCCATCATCGCGCACCACACTGCGGCCATCGGCGTACATGCGGCCAAGATTGTGCTGCGCCGGCGCGTACCCGCGCTTGGCCGCGCGGCGGAAGCAGCGGACCGCCTGGCGATCGTCGGGCGCGAGGCCCAGGCCTTCCTGCCACATCCAGCCGAGGTTGTTGAGCGCGTCGAGATTGCCCTGGCGCGCCGCGCGGCGGTACCACTTGACCGCCTGGCGATGATTCACCTCGACGCCAATCCCTTCCTGATACATCCAGCCGAGATTGTTCTGCGCCGGCGCGTGGCCGAGCTTGGCGGCACGAAGATACCATTTGACGGCCTTGCGCGCATCGCGCGGCAGACCACGTCCTTCCGCGTGAAGCCCGCCCAGATTGTTCATCGCCGCGGGCCAGCGCTGTTGTATGGCACGGCGATACCACTTGCGTGCCTGCTTGAAATCCAGAGCGACCCCCCTGCCGCGCTGATGCATCCAGCCGAGATTGTTTTGCGCTGCCGGCCAGCCTCCTTCCGCGGCGCGGCGGAACCAGCGTGCGGCCTCGGCGTCATCGGGCGGCACGCCGCGGCCGTCGCGATACATCTGGCCGAGTTGGTTCTGCGCCGGCGCGTCGTTCTGATCCGCCGCCGCGCGATACCAGCGCACCGCTTCGAGATCGTTTTGCTCGATGCCGCGGCCATGCTCGTACATGCGTCCGAGGTTATACTGGGCGAGGCGATAGCCGCGCTCGGCCGCCTCGCGAAACCAGCGCACGGCGACGCTGTCGTCGTGGGGCACGCCGGCGCCCTCGTGATACATCTGGCCGAGATTGTTCTGCGACATGGCATAACCGCGGTCGGCCGCTTTGAGAAACCACGCCGCCGCCGCCAAATCGTCGCGCTCGACGCCGCGCCCTTCGCGGTGCAAGCATCCAAGGCTGTGCATCGCTGACTCGTTGCCTTGCTCGGCGGCGCGGAGATACCACGGCACGGCGCCGACCTCGTTTTGCAGGGCGATCTCCTGCATGTGGCCCCAAGCGAATTGCGCCGGCGCGTAGCCTTTCTCCGCCGCCCGGCGAAACCAATTCCCCGCCTCGAACGGATCCGCTGCCACGCCGCGCCCTGCTTCGTACATGCGTGCGAGATTGAACTGCGCGGTGACGAAGCCCTGATCCGCCGCCGCGCGATACCAGCGCAGCGCCTGGGCAAGATCCTGCGTCACGCCGCGCCCGCCCTCGTACATCCAGCCGAGCCGATACTGCGCGAGTGCAAACCCCGCCTCCGCCGAGCGCGTGTACCAGCGCACGGCTTCATCCATGTTTTGCTTGACCTCACGGCCTTCCTCGTAGTGCAGAGCAAGCTGCGTTTGCGCAGGCGGGAAGCCTTGTTCCGCAGACAGTTGAAAGAGCCGCAGTGCTTCGAGTGAATTGAAGGGGGCGCCCATCTCATGAAGATGACACAGCGCAAGAAAAAACTGCGCGACGGGCTGGCCCTGCTCGACCGCTTGCTTCCATGAGTCAACCCGTTGGATGGCGCATTGCTGTAGGAACGGAACGTGGCCAGCGAACCCCTTGTCGAGCATGTTGCGTTGATATTCTTGCAGATCGGCTTCAAACATGTGGGACTCCGGTTACCGTAGGCCTCACGCTCCGCGTGAGGCATTCCCTCACGCGGAGCGTGAGGTCTACGATCACGCTGGGAAGAAACCCTTACTACTTGCCACCATTTTCCTCATCTGCGGCGTCGGCTGAAATCGTTTGCCAAGCGCTTCGTATTTGGCCAGGAGCGTCAGGATATTGCTCATGCCGACGTTGTCGGCCCGGCGCAGCAAGCCGCCGTGTTGTGTCGGGAAACCGATGCCAAGAATCAAGCCCATGTCTACATCGGACGGATCGCGGACGATGCCTTCGCTCAGTACAAGGCTCGCCTCCACCAGCATCGGCAAGAACAGGCGATCGCGAATCTCCTCGGCGTCGATCGTTCGCTTCCCGGTACGGCATTTTTCCAGGAACGGCAGCAAGGCCGGATCATCGGCGCCGCGCAAGCCCTTCGCATAGCTGTAGAAGCCGGCCCCGCTCTTTTGGCCCAAACGTCCCGCGGCGACCAGTGCCCCGAGAATCTTCGTCTCCTGGGCCCGATCCGCGAAGGCGCGATTGACGACCTCGCCGGCGTAAACCGCAGTGTCGAGACCGACCACATCGCTCAAGGTAATTGGACCCATCGGCATGCCGAACTCGCTCGCCGCCTTGTCGATCGCCCGCGGCTCGACGCCTTCTTCCAACAATACCATTGCTTCATTGAGATACGGGAACAGAATTCGGTTCACGAGAAAACCAGGACAATCCTTGACGACGATCGGCGTCTTGCCCGCTTTCTTCGCAAGGGCAACCAGCGTCGCGACCGTCTGATCGCTCGTCTTCTCGCCGCGGATCACCTCGACGAGCTGCATGCGATCGACCGGATTGAAGAAGTGCAGCCCCGCGAAATTCGCCGGGTTCTTGACAGCCTCGGCCATGCGCGTGATCGAAATCGTCGACGTATTCGAGGCAAGGATCGCGTCGGGAGAAAGGATGGTCTGAAGTTCGCGATAGAGCTTCGTCTTGACGCCTTCGTTCTCGACGACGGCTTCGATGATGACCTCGCGATCGGCAAGCTGGCCATAGTTGGACGTGGTGTTCAACAGCGCGGCCGCACTCGCCAATTCGGTTTGTGTCGCGCGGCCGATGTCGATGCGCGTTTGGATCACTTTCGTGATGGCGGCGACTCCTTTCGCGAGCAACTCCGGCGCCACGTCGATCATGGTGGCGTGCACGCCCTTGCGCACCATGGCGCCGGCGATGCCCGCGCCCATAATGCCGGCGCCGATGACGCCGACGCGATTCACGTCCTTCGGCTGCACGGCCGCGTCGGCAACCCCGGTATCCTTGGCGAGCCGCTGGCCCATGAAAAAGAGCGCGATCAGGTTGCGCGAGATCGTGCTGCCGATGAGCGGGATGAAGTGATCGGTCTCGACCTTCAAGCCTTCTTCGAGCGTCAGGTTGCATCCCTTGGCGATCGCTTCGATGGCGGCCAACGGCGCTGGGAATTGGCCCTTGGTCTTCGCGAGCACCTGGCCCTTGAGGACGCCGAAGGTGTATTGATGCTGATCCTCGCTCAGCCCGATCGGTTGCTGTTTCTTCGTGCGGATCTTTTGCCACTCGCCGGACTCGCGCGACCAGGCGAGCAAGCGCAGCCCTTCGTCGAGCATTTTTGCGGACGGGACGACATCCCAAACCATACCAATCGCGCGCGCACGCTGGGCTTTGGCTGCTTCACCGGCACAGATCATCTCGGCGGCGATGCTCGGCCCGATGAGGCGCGGCAAGCGCTGCGTGCCGCCCCACCCGGGGATGAGGCCGATCTTCGTTTCGGGCAGGCCGATTTCGGTCTTGGGATTCGTGCCCGCGAGCCGATAGTCGAATGCCAGCGCCATTTCCAGGCCGCCGCCCATGCAGCCGCCGTCGATTAGTACGACCGTCGGACACGGCAACTTCTCGAAGCGCGCGATGAAACGCAGCCCGCGCAACGTCAACGCCCGCGCATCCGGTCTCCCCTCTCCTCCTGGAAGAGGGGGTGAGGGGGGCGTCACGCTCGCCAGCTCCTTGAGGTCGGCCCCCGCGATGAACATGCCCGGCTTGCCGCTACAGAAGATCAACCCTTGCAGATTCGGCGTCGCTTCCAACTGCGTCAAAATATTCTCGAATTCGCTCTGCACGCCCTGATTGAGCGTGTTGGCCCGGCTGCCGGGCATGTCGAAGGTGATGCGCGCGATGCCAGGCTGCACGAAATCGAGCCGAAGCGCGGGATCTTTGACGGGTGCGGACATGGTGTACCTCGACCGCTGAAGATTCTTGATGCTCCTCCTTTATTATCGCGATTGGAGTTGATTTCCACCATGCCATTTGGCAGCCACGATGATGCGCGTCGTTGCAAGCCTGGTCGGCGCGGGCCTTAGTCGGCGGCCCTTTGCAGTTCGCGATTTCGTTCAAGATCGGCCTGAACCATCTCCTTAACCAGCTCCTTGAACGAATAGCGCGGCGACCAGCCGAGCTGATTCTTGGCTTTACTCGCGTCGCCCAGCAGCAGTTCGACATCGGCCGGGCGATTCAGCCCGGGATCGGTGCGAACGTAGTCGTGGTAGTCCAATCCAAGCTCCCCGAACGCCAGCTCGCAGAGGTCGCGCACGCGGTAGGTCTGGCCCGTGGCAACGACAAAATCATCGGGCTTCGATTGCTGCAACATGGCGTGCATGGCGCGGACATAATCGGCGGCGTGACCCCAATCACGTGAGGCCTCGAGGTTGCCCAGACGCAGCTCTTTCTCCAGGCCAAGCTTGATACGCACCGCGGCATTGGTGATCTTCCGCGTTACGAACTCAAAGCCGCGCCGCGGGCTCTCGTGATTGAACAAGATACCCGAGCAACAGAACATGCCGTAGGCTTCGCGATAGTTCTGTGTGAGATAATACCCTGTCGTCTTACTGATGCCGTAAGGACTGCGCGGGTGGAACGGCGTCGTTTCCCGCTGCGGCGATTCGTGTGCCTTCCCGAACATTTCGCTGGAGCCGGCGAAATAAAAGCGACACGCCGGCTGCAACTGCCGCAGTCCCTCCAACAGATAGTGCGTCCCATTAATGTTCACGTTCATCGTCGTGAAGGAATCGGCAAAACTGTCGGTGACGTAGCTCTGCGCACCCAGGTGATAGCATTCGTCGAAGCGCTGCTTACTCAGGACTTGAAACACGCTCGGGTAATTTTCCAACGTCGCCGAGTGCAGCCTGAGGCGCGCGGCGATATGCCGAATGCGCCCTGCTCGGGACTCTTGGTTCTCCAGGGCGACGCGGCGCATCAATCCGTGCACCTCATAGCCCTGGTCGAGTAGATACTCGGCGAGATAGCTGCCGTCTTGCCCAGTGATGCCGGTGATCAAGGCGCATTTGCTCACGAGTTGGTCTCCAAGGAGGGCCTGCCTTCGTCCGCGTTGGTCATCTCTGGTGATCCGGCCCAAACGGAATAAACTTTCGTCAGGAACCACACGGTCAAAGCCGCGGCTTCACCATCGATTTTTTATCCGTCCCATCGGGTGCGTAAGGCCAGCCTCGTCAGGCAGACAACGCCGGCAACGGCGTCCCTTCCACCAGTGCCAACGGCCGGCGTGTCAAATCGTGGATCGTCGTGTGCGGATCGATGCCGAGCAGAGGTCGTACAGCGTCACGATCAAGTCTGGCTTCATGTGCCAAAAGCAGCTTGCGTAAGATTGCTTGAACAAACGCTGGGCACATTCGAGCCGGACAGCTTTTTCGTCGTCGGACATGAGCCGTTCTCCCTCTGCCGATCGATTCGTATCATTATACTCCGCGTGTGTCGGATTGATTAGCGGCAAGCCGAATCCCGAAAAGCGCCGGTTCAACATGCGCATCCTCAACCGGCCGCTCACGCGACTCGGCTCGCCAAATTCAATGGAGCCTTCCATGCCGCGCAAACTCCGCTCGCTGCTCGCTGTCGTCATGAGTCTTGCGATTCTTTCCGGTGCCGTTGCCTGGCAAACCACCGGCACGAAATCGGATGCGCCCAAAGACAGAATTGCCGCGGTAATTGTGGGGCCAACCTACTGGAAGGGCAATCTGCACACCCACTCGCTCTGGTCGGACGGCGATGACTTTCCCGAGATGATCGCCGACTGGTACAAGCGGCACGGGTATCACTTCCTTACGCTGTCGGATCACAACGTCCTCTCCGAGGGAGAACGCTGGATCGACGCCGTGCCCGGCAAAGGCACGCGCGATGTAGCGATCAAGAAGTATGTCGAGCGCTTCGGCGCCTCCTGGGTCGAGCGGCGCACCAAGGACAAGAAGGAACAAGTGCGTCTGAAACCGCTCGCAGAGTTTCGCAGTACGCTCGAAGAGGCGGGGAAGTATCTGCTCATCCCCGGCGAGGAGATCACGCATAAGTTTGCGAAAAATCCCGTCCACATAAACGCCATCAACCTGCGCGACGTCATCAAGCCGACCGACGGGGCAAGCGTCGCCGAGACGATCGTCGTCAATATGCGCGCCGTTCAGGAGCAGCGCAAGGCGAAGGGAATGAACACGATCGCCTTCGTCAATCACCCGAACTTCGGCTGGGGCGTCAAGGCGGAGGACATGCTGACCGAGGAACTCAGCTACTTCGAGATCTTCAACGGCCATCCCGGCGTAAAGAACTACGGCGACGACACGCACGTCAGTTGCGAACGCATGTGGGACATCGTGCTCGCGCTGCGGCTCGGCAAACTACGGCTGCCAATCGTCTACGGCATGGCGACCGACGACGCCCACAGCTATCACACGTTCGGCGTCGGCAAGGTCAACCCGGGTCGCGGCTGGATCATGGTCAAGGCGCCGTTCCTGACCGCGGAGACGATTTGCAAGTCCATCGATGCGGGCGATTACTATTGCTCGACCGGCGTCACCTTGAAGGAGGTGACGCGCAATAGCAAGGAATTAAAGCTCGTGATTCAGCCCGAGGCAGGCGTGACGTACACGACACAATTCATCGGCACGCTGCGGGATACGACGCTGGCCTCGGCAACACTCAAAGACAAAGAGGGCAAAACGCTCGACGTGACGCGCAGCTACAGCGATCAGGTCGGCAAGGTGCTGGCGGAAAGTGCTGGCCTGGCGCCGAGCTACCGTTTGACGGGTAAAGAGATTTACGTGAGGGCCAAAGTCATCTCGACGAAGGCGCATCCGAATCCGTACGCGAAGGGGGATGTCGAGGTGGCGTGGACGCAGCCGGCAGTCCCCTAGCCGAGTGCGGCATCGCGCACGCGCTAAACGAACACAACACTTCACCAATCGACCATTCGACCGACGCCGGCTTCCTTGGCCTTGGCGACAACCTTGGCGACGGTGGCAATGTCTTCGATCGCGATGCCGAGCGATTTGAAGAGCGAAATTTCCAGCGGCGAAGTGCGGCCAACCGCCCGGCCGCTCAGGACGGACCCCAGTTCGACCACGTTTTTCCAATGCAGCGTGCCCGATCCGATTGCCTGATGGAAATCGCCGGCCTCGAGATGAGCCTGCTCCTTGCTGTCCACAACGATGGGATGGCAGCGGCGAATGGCGGCGAGGTCCAGCTCGGCCTTGCTGATGAAGTTCGAGCCGATCGCGTTTACGTGCGTTCCCTCCGACAGCCATTCGCCCTTGAGCACAGGCTCGCGACTCGTCGTCGCCGTGATGACGATGTCCTTGGCGCGGGCCGCGTCCTGCGGGTCGGCGACCGGCTCGACGGAAACCTGGCAGACTGCGGACATTTCCGTACAGAATTGTTTCCTATTCTCTTCATTGCGGCCAAAGACCTGGATGCGTTTGACGGCGCGAACCTTGCAGACGGCCATGAGCTGGGTGCGTGCCTGCTTGCCGGTTCCGTAGAGCCCCACCTCACACGCTTCAGGCCGCGCGAGAACTTTGGTCGCCACGCCGCTGGCCGCGCCGGTGCGGACCTGGCCGAGCCAATCGGCCTGCACGAGCGCGGTCAATTCGCCCGATTTGCCGTCGCAGAGCCCGACGTGAAAGTGCCCACCTTTCTTGGAGGTCGTGTACGCTTTGTAGCCCATAACGCCGAGCGTCTTGGCAGCCGCGGACATCATGTGAAGCATGGCATGATCGGTCTGGCAGCGCGAACGCGGGATGTTCTGCGCCTCGTCGAGTCCGATCTTGCGCAGGCCCGCCTCGACGGCTTCGAGGGCCATTTCCATCGTTAGCAGTCCTTTGACCTCGTGCTCGGTGAGCAAGAGTATGGACATGGCGGACTCCTTCGTACCTCTCTCCTCCTGGGAGAGGGGAGTAATGAATCGGCTCAACCTTGCAGAAACTCCGCAAGCCGATCGATCCCCTGATTGATCTGCTCCTGGCTCGTCGCGAAGGACAGCCGCGCGTAGCCTTCGGCCCCGAACGCGGCGCCTTGCACCAAGTTCACGTGTACCGTCTCCAGCGCGGCCGCACAAAAGCTGGTGCTGTCGGCGATTTTCTTGCCCTTGAGCGTTTTGCCAAAGTAGGACGACACGTTGAAGAAAGCGTAGAACGCGCCGTCGGGAATCGGGCAGCGGATGCCGGGCAGCGCGTTCAAACGCCGGCAAACGAGATCGCGACGGGCCTCGAATTCCTTGCGCATCTGCGCGACGCATGCTTGCTCGCCGTCGAGCGCGGCGATGGTGGCATACTGGCTGATGCTCGACGGGCTGCTCGTCTCCTGGCTCTGCACGTTGCCCATCGCCTTGACGACGTGTGACGGACCGATCGCCCAACCGATGCGCCAGCCTGTCATGGCGTAGCTCTTCGACACACCGCTGATGGTGATGACCTTCTCGGCAAGCTTGGGCCGCAAGGTCGCAAAGCAGGTCGCCCTGGTATTGCCATACACGAGCTGCTCGTAGATTTCATCGCTGATGACTCCGAGGTTCGTTTCGAGCGCGGCATCGGCGAGGGCTTCAAGCTCGGCGCGGGAGTAAACGCTGCCGGTCGGATTGCCAGGCGAATTGAGCATGACCAGCTTCGAGCGCGGCGTGACGGCGGCCTTGAGTTGTGCGGGCGTGATCTTGAACCCGCTCGCCTCGGTCGTCGGCACGAGCACGTACGTCGCACCGGTCATCTGCACGAGATCGCTGTAGCAGACCCAAAACGCCGTCGGAAAGATGACCACGTCGCCGGGACCGACCACCGACGCCAGGGCG
>SYHD01000219.1 GCA_005799265.1 Planctomycetia bacterium
CCGGCAACCGCAAAGTAACCAAGACGTTCCGCGAGAATCAAGTGCAAGCGTTCATGAGCTTGGTCCGAACAGTGTACCCCTGAACCCCGGTGGGCCCCTTTTGGGCGCCGATGTGGGTCCCTTTTGGGCGCCGATTACCAGGCGATCTCATCGGCTATCAATGGATCGACAAGAAGAAGGCCGAGAAGGGCAAGCTCGAACTCCTCAAATACAAGGGCCTCGAAAAACTATGGACAATCTCGGACGTGCCCGGCGGCGCGGCCGTGATCGTCGCGGGCAAGCACGTGATCGCCGGCGGCGACAAGCGCGTCACCATCGCCGACCGGGACGCGAAAAAAGTCGTCGCGACGTTCCCCGTGGAAGGGACGGCGCACGGTCTGGCGGTCGCGAACGGCCGGCTGTTCGTCAGCACCGATCTGGGCCATTTCTACTGTTTCAGCGCCAACTTGAAGGACCATGCCGTGCTGCCGGAACTGCCGAAGTTCTACGGCGAGAATCCACCCTACACGAAGGCCGCCGCGGCGATCCTGGCTCAGAGCGGCGTCAGCGAAGGCTACTGCGTCGATCTCGGCTGCGGCGACGGCTCACTCGCATTCGAACTCGCGCGCGCCAGCAAGCTGCACATCATCGCCATTGACGCCGATCCTGATAACGTAGCCCGCGCTCGCCGCAAGCTGACCGAGGCAGGCCTTTATGGTGTCCGTGTCACCGTCCACCAGGGCGATCCCACGCACACGAGCTATCCGAAATACTTCGCCGATCTCGTCGTCTCTGCCCGGTCGCTCAACAAGGGCGTGAGCAAGAACCTCGATGCCGAGGCCTCGCGTCTGCAACGTCCCTTTGGCGGCGCCGCGGTGCTCGGCAGCGTGGATGCTCTGAGGAAAACGGTCCGCGGCCCGCTCGAAGGGGCCGGTCAATGGACGCATCAATACGCCGACCCCGCCAACACCTGCTGCTCGACGGACAACGTCATCCAGGGCGCCCTCGGCATGCTCTGGTTCCGCGACAGCGATCTGGACAGCCCGTCGCGCCACGGCCGCGGCCCGGCGCCGCTCTTCCTTGACGGCCGGCTCTTCGTCGAAGGCACGAACGCCCTGCGCTGCGTCAACGCCTACAACGGCCGGCTGCTGTGGGAGTATCCGTTGCCCGACATCCTTAAGGCCTATCACGGCGAACATCTGATGGGTACCGCCGGCACGAACAGCAACTACTGCGTGACCAAGGACAGCTTGTACGTGCGTGTCGGCAAGAACTGTCTGCGTCTCGATCCCGAAACCGGCAAGAAGCTCGCCGAGTTCACCGCGCCGCAGTCCGCCGAGGGGCAAACGGTTCCGTGGGGCTATATCGCGACGGAACACGGGCTCCTCTTCGGTTCCATCGCGAACACCAAGCACATCGTCAAGTACACCTACGGGAAGTCTGACATGAGCCAGCTCTTCACCGAATCGTCCGCCTTCTTCGCGATGGACGGCAAGACCGGAACGATCCAATGGCGCTACAACGCCAAGCATTCGATTCGCCACAACGCGATCGCGATCGGCGGCGGCAAAGTCTACCTCATCGATCGCCCTCTCGCCGCCAAGGATCTCCTTATCGGCACGAAGAAAGACAACGAACATCCGCCCGGCGATCTCGTTTGCCTCGACGCGAATACCGGCAAGGAGCTTTGGCGCTCGCAGGAAAAAGTTTACGGCACCACGCTCTCTTTGAGCCGCGAGCATGACACACTGCTGATGAGCTATCAGCCGACGCGCTTCAAGCTCCCATCGGAGATCGGCGGCCGCATGGCGGCGTTCAAGGCGTCCACGGGTGCTCAACGCTGGGATGTCGAGGCGAAGTACGTCACGCGTCCACTTATCAACGGGAAGACGATTTACGCGGAAGGCGCCGCGCTCGATGTGCTAACCGGCGCCAAAAGGGAGTTCGCCTTCAAGCGCTCGTACGGCTGCGGCCAGCTCGCCGGTTCGACGCACCTGATGGTCTTCCGCTCCGCGACGCTCGGCTACTACGATTTACTCAGTCCGAAAGGCGTGATCGATTACGGCGGCATTCGCCCCGGCTGCTGGATCAACGCGATTCCCGCCGGCGGCATCGTCATGGTCCCCGATGCGACCGCCGGCTGCCAGTGCAGCTACCTCAACCAAGCGTGGATTGCCTTGTATCCGATTGAATAGCCGCAAGCGGCTGAAAAGTTACGACGGATTAACAACGCGCCCCAGGAACAGAATCGAGCCGGTGCGGTTGTCGCGGATCAGGAAGAGGAACGGGCGATCCGCGTGGAAGGTCGCCGGCGGCGGCAGGGAGAACGTGCCGATGGCGATCGCCGTTGATGCCGCCGCTTCCGTGCCCGCTTCGTTCACGTCCACGAACGCCTTGTGCAAGATGGCAGTGATGTGCAACTTCTCGCGCGTCGCCATGCCGCTGAAGTCCGCCTTGCCCTGGGTGAACGCGTCCTTCATGCCCATCTTCTGCAACAGATCGTTCAGCTTGAACTCGGCGGCTACCTTGAATTTCGGGAACCTCAGATCAACGCTGTGCGTGAACGCTTTCGTCAGCAATTGCGTGAGGTTCGTAGCCGTCACCTGTTTTTCCACGTCGCCAAGCCCGGTCTTCGCCTTCGGGAGGAGCACGATCATCGACTGTTCATGCTTGACGTACGGCATTTCGAGAATCGAGAAGTTCTTGTGGTCGGCGAAGCGCATACTCTGATTCGCGTGCATCATCGGCACAGTGACGGCCTTGCCGCCCGTGAGATGGAATGGGCCGGGCTTGGTCTGCTTCACGTTGAACGGCGTCATCCAGACAGCCTTGAAGTAGATGGCATTGGTGAGAACGAGTCGGCTGTCCTGATTGAGGACGCCGGGCGGGATCAGGTTCTTGATCTTGTCCTTGGTCTGTTTCTCGACCCAGGCGTTGATGGCTTTGCGCGACTCCTCGGTATTGTTGATGAAATCGACCTCTTCAAGGCCGGCCAGATAGAAGTCCGCGCCGGTCTTGAGGAAGTTAGGAGAAAATCCGTAGTCCTTTTGGCCCCACAGGCGATTGGCGACGGCAAGCTGAAACGGCCTCGGCTTGCCTTGGCCATGAAGCTCCAGGATGAGCTTGCGAAACGCCGGATGCAAGCGTTTCGGTTCGAGCTGGAAACGAAGCATCGCTTTCATTTCGGCCGCGGTGTTGCCCTTCGCGCCGGCGTAGGTCATCGCCAGGGCGTTGGAGATGCTATAGGGCGAGAAGAAGAGGTTCTTGTCCGTTTCCTTCTCGGCCAGGCGTTGATAGAGGTTGGTCGCGAAATCGCTGTTGCCCTGAACGAGCGAGGCGACGTCGGGATCGAGCTTTTGCGCATGCGCGGGCACGCCGGCGAGGAGGAATACGAACAGAGAGATCCAGAGGGTACGCATGGAGTAGATTCCTTGGTGCCGCTTGCGGCTTAGCGCTCGCGGAGTAGCAACGAGGCATTGCGAGACACGCCGCGAGCGCTACGCCGCAAGCGGCATTCGTCAACTCACGGATTGGCAAGCCGGCCGATGAACAGGATCGTGCCGCTGCGGTTGTCGCGAATCAGGAAGACGAACGGATGGTCCGCATGGAACACCGCGGGCGGCGGCTCCTTCCGGCTGGACTTGAGCGTCTTGACGATGACCGCGGTCGCGGCGGCGGCCTCGGTGCGCTTCTCGTCCACGGCGACGAACGCCTTGTGGATCACCTCCCAGACGTAGAGGTTCAAATCGCCGCGGCTGATGCCGATCCCTTTAAGGTTGGCGTTGACGGGATCGAAAGCCTCCTTCATGCCCATGGCCTTGAGTGTGCCGCTCAGGTTGAACGCCGACGTCATCGTGAACTTCGGCAGCTTCAGATCGACGTTGTGCATCGAGAGGCTCTGCAGCCATTTCTGCAGATTGGCTGGCGTCAACTGTTTCTCGACCTCGCGCAGACCGTCTTTCTTCTTAGGCAGAATGACAGTCATGGAAACGTCGTAGCCCTCATAAAGGAGGTTCACCAGGGAGAGATCGTCGTGCTGCGCAAACGTGACGTTGGCCACGGTGTGCATCATCGGTCGCTCGACCTTGGCGCCGGTCAGCAGGTAGAATGCGTCGGGCTTGGTTTTCTTCTCGTCGAAGGGGACCAGCCATTTGGCCTTGAAGTAGATCGCATTGGTCAGGACGAGCCGAGTCTGCGTGTCGATGGTGCCGGGGACGAGCAGCTCCTTGATGCGATCGTTGGTTTGTTTCTCGACCCAGGTATTGATCGCCTGGCGCGATCGCTCATTCTCTTTTGGGTCCATGAAGTCGAGTTCTTCGAGTCCGGCGCCATAGTGCTCTTTGCTGATTTGCACGAAGGGCTTGAGAAAACCGTAGTCCTTTTGGCCCCACAGGCGATTGGCGACGGTCAGCTCGAAGGGGCGCGGTTTGGCCTCGCCCGCGCCGTGGATCTGGGTGATCAGTCTGCCGAAGGCCGGGTGCAGCCGATCTTGATTCAGATCGAAACGGAGCGTCGCCTGCATCTCGCTGGCAGTGTTGCCGCGGGCGCCGGCGTAGGTCATCGCCAGGGCGTTGGAGATGCTGTAGGGGGAGAGGAAGAGATTGCCGTCGTTGGCGGCGAGGCGTTGATAGAGATGCGTGGCGAATTCACTGTTGCCGCGCACCAACGTAGCGACGTCGGGATCGGGGTTGGGCGGCTGCGCATGGACCTGCACGGTCATATGCCAGCTGATTAGCATCAAGAGACAAGAGGTGAGGCAAGTGCGCATGAGAACCTCTATCGAGGTGCGATGTTGTTACATCAATAAGACGAATGGAATGGCCGAAGGGATTCAACGAGCCGCGACCATTAGGGAGCGGTTTGGGGCCCCTGACGGTCGCGGCTCGTGGCGGAGCACTTGTCACGGGCCAATCGAAAACACGCGCTCGATGCGGCTCTGGTTGCCTTGCCGATCGCGAACGGACACAACGATTCGGCCGCGTTCGAGCTTTGTCAGCGGTTGCTCCAGCGTCAACGCCCAGACCCCCTGGCTCTTCGACAAGAACTTCGACGCCAGGTTTTGGCCGGCTGGAACGCCGGCGAGCGCGAAGTCGGCGGTCACCTCAAACGTGTCCATGTTGACGCCTGTGTAGGTGTCGTGCAGGCCGATGAGGATGCGACTTAGCTTGGCATTCTTGCCCGGCTCGGGATACGTCAACGTCAAGGTCGGGCGCTGATCGTCGCCGTGCCAACCGTAGCTTCTTGACTTCGCATCCTTGGGATTGAAATCGGCATCGAGATCGATTGGGCAACCGAGATCGATCCAGCGGATAATCATGCGGCGATCTTCGTCCGACAGCGGCGCGACCTTGCCCGACTTGACCGCGTCCGGCGGCGGCATGATGCTGCCTTGATAGTCGATGTCGATCGGATTATCCCGTATCCAGTAGCGCAGCTTTTGATCGTCGGTGTAATCGACTCCCTTGACCGGCTTGCCCCCAAGATGCAGTGTCTTCGGATCGTTGCGCACGGCCAAACTAGGGTAGTCGTCGTTGGATTGGCTGTCCATGCGCTCGCCGAACAGCTTCCACACCAGCAGGCTGCGCCGCGACTGGAAGCGCACGACATAGCGGCTCACCGAGTCGCGCGGTAGGCCGAGTTCGCGCTGTTGCTTGAAACGCTCGTTGCCGACCGCAAGCCGAAAGTACGTCTGCGGCACGCTGACGTTCGGCCCGGCGTCGTGCCCGAAGGCGGGATAGCTCGCCTTGGCATCGTCGTCGAGAATCAGATCGCCCGCGGGCTTGTCGAGCTTTTGGCTATGGCAGGCGACGCAGCTTCGTTCAAAGATCGGGCGGATATCGCGAAAATACTCGACGTTGAGCAGAGCCTTCGCATAACGCAATCCACTTTCGTCCTTCACGTCCCATTGGCGTTTTGATTCGTCCTTCGTTTTTGACGTGATGAGCGGCGTCTCTTTCGTAAGATCGAAAATCTTGTAGTCCATGCGGGCGGCCATCGTTTTCTCGAACGGCGTGGGCTGCTGACTGTGGGCGTGGCAGCCGCCGCAGTCGTTGCGGACTTCGCCGGGGCGGAGCTGGTGCCACGTCTGGGCGAAATTGAGGACCATGCCGTGCTTGTCGATGGTCTGGAAAGTGAACGATTGGTTCGCGGGGATCTTGGCGAGGAAGCTGGTGTCGGGGTTGTTGTCGGGATCGAGCGGTTGTTTTGACGAAAGCCCAGGGCCAGCCGTCCCTGGGCTTTGAAAATGGCGCACCGGGATTTCGCCCAGGATGCGCAGCCGTTCCATCGCGTGGTTGCCGTAGAGCGGACTACCGCCGTGGCCCGTGCCCTTGATGTCGGTGCGCGGCTCCTGGGCGACGATGCGGATAGCGTGGATGTCGGCGTTGTCGTAGATGCCGGCGTCGCCTCCTTGCAGTCCCCAGTTCATGGTCATGCGCTTGGGATCGCTGGGGATCGCGGTCACGCTTCCCTTGGGGACGTAACCGCCCGGAGCGCTTTCGCGTTTGTATAGACTCGACGTACCGATAAGGCCGTAGGGCGTTCCCTCGGGCAGATGCGGCGACGCTTTACCGTCGTTCTTGTGCGTGAGCGTCTTCGGTTCATCGATGCCGTAGATGCGCTTGTATGGAACAAGAGGGCGCGGCCATTGCTCGTTGTATTTCGGATCATTCTTGATGAGAAACATCTGGCCGGGTTCGTCGATCGGCTGGCCGTCCTTGATGAGATAGATGCCGGCGTCGATGAATGGGTAGTAGTTGTACTGATGGTTGGCGGGGCCGGGGGTCCAGACGGAGAGTAGGTGATTGTCTGGAGCGCCGCAGGGATGAGTGACTTTACCTAGTGCGTGCGGATAGCTCTCGCCGCCGTGCTGACGGGATTTGACTTGCTCGCCGGGAATCGACGACGGAGCGGGACCGTCCTCGCCGTACGCGAACTTCGTCAGCACCTGGATTCCCGTCGTCGTGAACGGCATGCGAAACTGATGCCCGCCGCCGTAGCGCTGGGCGGCGTTGCGCGGATCCTTCAAGTCGCCCGGTCCGAAACCCGGCACGCCCTGCGGCGGACGCAAGGGCATCTTGAGGAAGGTGCCGAAGCCGCTGTTGTTGAGGTTGTAGTATTGCTCGACGACAATGCTCTTGTCGGAAAGCTGCGACTGGAAGTGAAACGCGGGAGGGGCGCCGCCGGTCCAGTAGGCGCTGACGACCGGCTCCCAGTTGGTGCCGTCGGGATGGATGCTCCAGATGCCCCACAGGATGCTGTTATGCGCCCCATGCGATTCGAGCGTCGAGTAGCAGATGCGGCCATCGGTCAGGATGACGGGATGGAGGGCGCAGGCGATATTAAGATAGCCGATCTGGTCGACGTTTTGGCCGGCGTCGTCCATGGTGAAGAGCTGCATGGTGATCTTGGGATACCCGCGCGGCGGCACGTAGGCATTGCGATTCGACGTGAAGACGACTTTGCCGCCTGGAGCGGGACAGGGACCGAGATTATAGACGCCGTAACGCAGCGAGGATTTGCCTTTTTCCTGGGTGCGAAAATCCTTCGACCACGGCGCAGCGCCGAGGTTGGGCGTGAAGGTTTGGTCGGTCAGTTTGACGATCTTCTTGGTCTTGACGTGAATCTTATGGATGTCGCTGCCGGAGTGCTTGTCGTCGATGAACTTCGCGTAGTAGACCCATTGGGCGTCGAAGGAGACGTACGGATCCATGACGCTGCCGTCTTTGCCGCTGACGAGCAAATCTTCGGTGCCGTCGGGATGGAGAAGCATGAGGTCGGCGCCTTTCTCCATGCGCGTCGGGTCGGAGAACTCAGCCCAGCCGGGACGTTTCTCGTCGCCGTAGCGCGGAGCGCGGACGTAGACGATGTCGTAATCGACTTCGATCGTCTTGTCGGTCGAGATGTGCTTGGGATTGACGTCAAGCTTCTTGGGCTGGTCCTTTTTCCCCTGCGAGTAAACCGGCAGAATATTGATGAGAGCAAGCAGGCAAGCCAGCGCAATGTGTCGTTGCATGGAGAGTCTCCGCAAAGTGGTTGACGAAGGAGAGCAGAGAAGAGTATACGCGAAAAAGCCGCTGGCGGCCTAGCGTTCGCGCGGCGTCAAGCGAACGCTAAGCCGCATGCGATGGGGAAGTTGCGGAGGTCGGATTCGAACCGACGTCGAACGGCTTATGAGACCGTGCTGGAAACCAGGCTCCAGTCCACTCCGCAGGAATTCAATGATGAAGGATGAAGGATGAAAGAAAACCGCGGTCTCTTTTTTTCATCCTTCATCCTTCATCCTTTCCAGAGTAGTCCCGGCTGGATTCGAACCAGCGATCTCCACCATGTCAAGGTGGCGAGCACTCCAGGCTGCTCCACGAGACTGTAGTCGGGCCGGCAGGAGTCGAACCTGCCTCGTACCGCGTATCAGACGGTTGCCTCGCCGCCCGGTCCCCGGCCCGATGCCAGCAAGGTCGGTAGGATTCGAACCCACTGCGTCGGTGTTGGAAGCCGACTGCTCTCCCAGGAGCACAACCTTGTCGTCGCCGGTTGCGGCGAGAGCGTCCAGGCGGATTTGAACCGCCACATCCACCATGGCAAGGTGGCAGGCTGCCGAGCTACATCATGGACGCGCAACAGTTCCGGCGGCTGGAATCGAACCAACACCCTCCCGTCTTCAGCGGGACGCTCGACCTTCGAGCTGCACCGGAAAAATCAACAGCTCCGGGGGCTGGTGTCGAGCCAACGTTTGCGGGTTCAGAGCCCACTGTCTTGCCGTTAGACGACCCCGGAAAAATCACCCTCACCCCCAACCCCTCACCCAAAAGGAGAGGGGAGAATGGGAGTAGCCAGGGAGGGACTTGAACCCTCACGCCACGGTGGGCACAGCCTTCTGAGAGCTGCGTGTCTGCCATTCCACCACCTGGCCATGTTCAAGGATGAAGGCGGAAGGATGAAGGATGAATCAAATTCGACCCTTCAAGTTTCATCCTTCATCCTTCCGCCTTCATCCTTTCCCAATACCCTGGATGGGATTCGAACCCACGATCTTCACTGTGAGAGAGTGACGACCACTCCGCTGGTCCGCCAGGGCTTCATCCTTCATCCTTCATCCTTCATCCTTTCCCCAGTCTGGATGGCTGGATTCGAACCAGCGATCTCCGGCTTCCGACGCCGGCGGATTAAGCCAAGCTTTCCCACATCCAGAGCGCAAATGAGACCCGAGGGATCCGAACCCACACCTCGCTGGTTATGAGCCAGGGATGCTGCCACTAACACCTGGATCCCGTTCATGTCAAGTGTTCGATGAGCCAACAAAAAAAGCCAGGCATCCGAAGACGCCTGGCCGCAGAGAACTTGCGCGGAACCCAGACGTCAACAGCGCAGCGGCTGCATGGGAATCGACCACGCCTGCGTGCCGACCGACTGCTTGGCGTTGATCTCAATCAGGCGCTGGCGAAAGAACGGAACCATGTTTTCCTCAAGGGGTGGGCGTGTCACACGCACATCGTCGGCATGCATCGAAGAGACGCGGCAGGCGGCGAGTTGGTTCGCCAGATTTTCTTTTTTCCACGTGCTGACCCACAGAAAACTGGCCCACGTCCCGTGAATCTGCTAGCACGGTCGCGAAGAGTCGCGTAAAACGGAGCCACCTACACCAGAATCAACGAGGGCGATTTGTCATGGCTGCGCTATCTTTCCGCCTCCTGATCGGCTTGCTCTGTCTCTTGATGAGCATCCGGCACACGTCGGCCCAGGAGCGCGATCTGTCCCCGGCAGTCGATAAACTCTTCGCTCCATGGGCACGCGACGTCTCCCCCGGCTGCGCATTGGCCGTCATTCGCGACGGCGAAATCGTCCATCAGCGCGGCTACGGCATGGCGGACCTCGAGAACAGCATCCCCATTCGGTCCGAGACCGTCTTCAACATCGCGTCGGTTTCCAAGCAGTTCACGGTCTTCCTCATCCTACTGCTCGTTCACGCAGGGCTGCTGTCGCTGGACGACGATGTGCGCCGCCATGTCCCCGACCTGCCCGATTTCGGCAAAGTTATCACCGTGCGCCATTTGATCCATCACACCAGCGGCCTACGCGAGGACTGGTCGATGCTGACGCTATCCGGCTGGCGCACCGAGGACGTCATTACCCGCGACGACGTGTTCCGCCTTATCCGCCGCCAGAAGACGCTGAACTTCCGACCCGGCGACGACTATTCCTATTGCAATACGGGATATCACCTATTGGCCCAAATCGTCCAGAAAATCAGCGGCCAATCGCTGCGACAGTACGGCGAAACGCAGATCTTCCGGCCGCTCGGCATGACACAGACGGTCTTCCAGGACGATTACCGCCAAACCATCAAAGGCCGTTCTTCCTCGTACGCACAAAAAAAAGGCGGCGGCTTCGAGCGCTTCCTCTACGGCGCGGGGCGCGCCGGGCCGGGCAACCTGCACACGAGCATTCTCGATCTCGCCAAATGGGACCAGAATTTCTACACGCCAAAGGTCGGCAATGCCAAGGTGCTCGACGACCTGCAGCGTAAGGCCAGGCTCAACGGCGGCAAGGAAATCGACTACGCCGGCGGACTGCGGTTGGGCGTGTATCGCGGGCTGCCGACCGTCGAGCACAGCGGTGTCGCGGCGGGCTATCGCTCGGTGCTGTTGCGTTTTCCTGAGCAGAAGTTCTCCGTCATCATCCTGGCCAATGTCAGTTCGTTCAAGCCCGCGATCATGGCCCGCCAAGTGGCCGATCTTTATCTGAAAGAACAACTCCAGCCGCGCCCGCCGGCCAACATGCCCTTGCCCGAAGAGATCCTCAAGGACTTCGCGGGAGAATATCGTTTTGCGTCGGGACTCTTGCTTTCTTTCGTCGCGGACGGATACGCATTCTTTCAGGAGAACGACGCGGTCCGATTGCCGTTGACCCGAATGGGCAAGAGCGAGTTTGTCGAAAGGGAATCTGGAGCACACTTCGTCTTCTCCAAGCCAGACGGGGCGCCGATGGCGCTGTGTTACATCGGCGTTGGCCTCGATCAGTCTGGCGGGAAAGTTGAGCGCCCCAAGCTCTCGGCAGACCAACTCGGCGAATTCACGGGCACTTTCTTTAGCCCCGAACTCGACACGCTCTACGCCGCGCGAGTCCGCGACGGCAAGTTGGTGCTTCGGCATCGGAAAGGGGAATTCGAGTTGAGGCCTTTGGCGGCGGATGAGTTTTCGACCCCGCCGGGCAGCCTGTTCGCGACGCTTCGCTATGTGCGAAACGACCGCGGCGAGATCGTCGGTTTCACGGTCAGCACGCCGCGCGCCTGGCACATTCGCTTTGCCAAGGCGGCGATCCTGGAGACGCCTTGATTTCCCGAATTCTGCGCTGAGCGCGCCGCACGACTACCCAGTCACGACGCGGAGCGTCGTGCCACAATGTGGCACGACGCTCCGCGTCGTGGTGGTTGCCGTATGCTGCTTCGCGATTAGGGGCTCGACGACGCCGGGCCGACGCCGCCGTGGGTGCGATAGGGCGTCATGTGGGACGGTTGGTCGTTCATCCAGAAGCGTCGGCATTCATCGTGAAAATGACGCAGGTTTTCCGAGTCGATCAACAGTTGTTCCATGCGAACCATCGGATCGCTGGAGTATTGATTGAGCAGACAGCCCGTGTTAGGCAAGCAAAGCGCCGCCACGACGAGGAAGATCCACCAAGTTCGCTTCATGACTCGCACTCCTTGCCGAAGACGTGCCGAAACATCGGCAGGGTGTGCCGATTGTATCGGTGGTATCGGTTGTAAGGAGCCGAGACTTGAAGAAAAAACGATAGAAAAATCAAAGTGGAGCGGATTAGCTCTTTTGCGCCAGTTCGGCCTCCGCCACTTCGGCGCCGACGGTGGCCAGCGCGGGTTCGCCATCGAGACGGCGGATCTTCTCTTCCATTTCCTTGCCTGGCTTAAAGGTGACGACGTGCTTGGGCGGCACATCGACGCGCGTGCCGGTGCGCGGATTGCGTGCCTTGCGTGCCTTGCGTCGTTTCACTTCAAACACGCCGAAGTTGCGAAGCTCGATGCGTCCTTCGGTCATCAGAGTTTCCACGATGGCGTCAAAAGTCATTTGCACAATTTCTTTGGTCTTGAGCTGCGTCAACCCGGTATCATCGGAGATTTCTTTGACAATCTCTTTCTTGGTCACGGATCAAGTCTCCCATGGTGAAGGCCAATGAATGGTGAGGTTTTATAAGTGTAAGGATACCATAGACTAATGTCAAGAGAAAACCATCACTTGAGCGCATGATCTTGGCGAATTCCTGCTGGGTCCAGAACTTTTCGGACATGGCGTTTCCCAAATCAACTGCTGAAAGAATGTCCACAAAGGGTTTGTAATCACTGCCAAAACGCAGCGTGCTTTTCGGTTGAATGCTCGCAGGACCGGCGCCAAGGCGCGTTCGTTTTTCGCTGCACGTCTTTCTATAATCACCCGTGCCCGCACTGAATCGAGGAATCTCCATGCCGGATCCCGTTTTTCGCCCGGTCACGCTGCACAAGGACGGCGAGGAGCGGCTCGTGATTATTTGGAGCGACGGGCATCGCAGCCAATACGCCTGGACGCATCTGCGCAAGGAATGTCCGTGCGCGGGTTGCCGTGAGGAACGCTTACAGCCGGTAGATCCATTTCGCATCCTCAAGCCGACCGAGCTGGCGCCGCTCAAGCCCGTGGCGCTTACGCCTGTCGGGCATTACGCGTACAAGATCGTCTGGAGCGACGGGCACGACTCGGGACTTTTCACACTGGAGCATTTGCGGGCCCTTTGCCAGTGCGACGACTGCGGGCAGGCGAAGAAGTAACGTCGTGCGTTCGCCAGGGGGCCTGCGAACGCTAATCAAAGCCAATTACAGGAGCGATCACCATGAATCTACCCGGCGCACCGCCTAAAGTCTCGCTGCCCGGCGTCAAGAACGTTATCGCCGTCGCCAGTGGCAAAGGGGGTGTCGGCAAGTCCACCGTGGCCACCAATCTCGCGCTCGCCCTATCCATGCTCGGCCGGCGCGTCGGACTGCTCGACGCCGACATCTATGGGCCAAGCATTCCCATCATGATGGGTGTGGATCAGACGTTCGATCCCAACCTCACCCAATTTCCGCTTGAACGCCACGGCATCAAGCTCATGTCGATCGGTTTTCTCGTCAAGCCGGAGACAGCGATGATCTGGCGTGGGCCGATGGTCCACAAGTATATCACCGTCTTCTTGACACAAGTTTCGTGGGACCAGCTCGACTACCTCGTGATCGACCTGCCCCCAGGCACCGGCGACGCACAACTCACCTTGACGCAGACTGCGCCGCTTTCCGGCGCCATCATCGTCACGACGCCGCAGGATGTGAGCTTGATCGATGCGCGCAAGGGCCTCGAAATGTTTCGGCAGGTACGCGTGCCGATCTTGGGCATCGTCGAGAACATGAGCTACTTCATTGGCGACGGCGGCAAACGCTACGAGATCTTTCGCCACGGCGGCGGCAAGAAGCTTGCCCAGGAAACGGGCGTCCCTTTCCTCGGCGAGATTCCGATCGACCCGGCAATCGCAGAGTGCGGCGACACCGGCGATCCGATCGTACACAAGCTCCCGGACAATCCGGTCTCCAAAACATATCTGACCCTGGCGAGCGCAGTGTCGGCCGAAGTCGCCAAGCTTGGCACGCCTGGCGAGCTGCCTACTTTGCAGCTGTGACCAGAAATCCCCTTCTCATGCGATGGAGAACCCATGCAACGAATTCTTGCGATTCTCAGTCTGCTCCTCGTCGGTCTGATCGGCATCAGCCTGACCACGGACGTGCGCGCCGGCGACAAGAAAAAGGACAGCGGCGGCATTCCCAAGGTCGAGCGCGGGCCTGAGCATAAGGTCCTTGAAAGCTGGACAGGTGTATTTGATGCCACGGTCAAGGTTTACTTTCCCGATCCGACAAAACCCTCCGCGTCCAAGGGCGTCATGACGCGCACCATGATCCTCGGCGGCAACTTCCTCCAGGAGTCCTACCAGGGCGAGTTCTTCGGCGCCCCCTTCAGCGGCATGGGCGTTATCGGGTTCAACAATGTGAAGAAGAAGTTCACCACGACCTGGTTCGACAGCACGTCCACGAGCATGATGTTGATGGAAGGGACCTACGACGAGAAGACGAAGACCCTCACCATGGTCGGCGACGACTATGAGCCAAACACGAAGAAGAAGATGAAGGCGCGCGACGTGCTCAAGATCACCGGCGCCGACACACAGACGTTCGAGATGTTTCGCTTGCCGGACGGAGAGACGAAGGAGTTCAAGATCATGGAGATCGCGTATACACGTAAGAAGGTCAAACAATAAGTGTGGTATTTGTTTAGCGCTCGCGTGGCGTCGCGCGAGCGTTAAACAATTACAATCAGAGGCGTGCGAACTCGCGCGCCACCTGCGCGGCCAAGCGCGCGTTGGCGATCACCAGCGCGTGATTGGCCCGCAGCGTTTGCCCCTCGGTGATCTCCGCCAGGCGATTGAGCAAGAACGGCGTCAGCTCCTTGCCGCGGACACCGACGCCCATCGCTTGCTGCTCGGCTTCGGAGAGGGCGTGCATGAATTCGTTGGGATCAAGCGCGGTGTGCTCTTCGACGGGCTGGGCGAGCACGATGCCGCCGCCGCCGAGCGCCCAATGTGCCTGAATGAGGGCCGCCGCTTCACCTGCGGTATCGACGCGGGCGGTGATCGGCTCGCCGGACGATTGCACGAAGAACGCGGGAAACTGATCGGTGCCGAAGCCGACAACAGGTACGCCCTGTGTTTCGAGAATTTCCAGCGTGCGCGGGATGTCGAGGATGCTCTTGACGCCGGCGCAGACGACGGTCACGGGCGTGCGCGCCAGTTCGATGAGATCGGCGGAGATGTCCCAGGGATGCGTTTGCCGATGTGCGCCGCCGATGCCGCCGGTGGCGAACAGACGAATGCCCGCGAGATGGGCGAGCGTCATCGTGGCGGCGACGGTTGTCGAGGCGGTCTGCTTCTTGGCGATGGCGGCGGCAAGGTCGCGCCGGCTGGCCTTGACGACGGTCTCCGCCCGCGCCAATTCCTGCAATTCATTTTCGCACAGGCCCACGGTCGGCTGGCCGTTGAGCACGGCGATGGTGGCCGGCACCGCCCCTTCAGCTCGCACGGCTGCCTCAGCCGTAAACGCGGTTTCCAGGTTCAACGGCCACGGCAGCCCATGTGCGATCAGCGTCGATTCCAGCGCCACCACGGGCCGGCGCTGCGCAACCGCGTCGGCGACCTCGGGACGAATCACCAAGCGCATCGATGTCATGATGTCTCCAGAAGTACGCATTTGATCAGCTCGGCGCATGCGAATGATGGCGATTCAGACTTGCTCGCCCTGAACCTATGCGGTTGCCGATTGAGTGTCAAGAAAAAATTCGCCGCTGTTGATACTTGAATCGTGGCCCCCCTTTCCAGCGCCCCGTGTGTCCTGGTAGACTGAGAGAAATGAACCTTCCGAGGCACATCGTGTTACGCCATTTCGTCACCGCCTGTTTCGCGCTGCTGATCGCCTTACCTGGCGCGCACGCGGGGCTTTACTACTCAGCTGAGTCGTATGCGTCTCTACCCGCCCAGTGGCGCGGCTTCCTGCTCGATCAGCGGCTCCTGCGCAATATCGCGGTCAAGCCGAAACTCGAAGTAGAAAGTTCACCATTGCGGCTACGCTATCGTCAAGAGGCCGACAAGCTGGAAGTCCGCGCCAAGAAAGAAAAGCTGACGGCCGACGAGCTTGCGGACCTTGGCGCGATCCACGTTCGACTCGGCGAGGCGGATCGTGCCGTCGAGTTGCTGCGTCAGGCCCACGAGGCGCATCCCAATCATTTCGCCATCGTCGCCAATCTCGGCGCCGCCTGGCAGATGCTGGGCGACTATCGACAAGCGGAGGCGTCGCTCGAACAGGCCGTGCGCCTTGCTCCTGGGAAGCTGACGCCGTTTGAGCAGGCCCATCTCAAGCTCGTCCGCGCCCGGGCTCGCGGTCAGGCGGGCGAACTCGACGATCTCTTCGGCATTCGTTTCGTCAATGACAAGAACGCCTACGAACCGGGCAAGCTCGCCGCCATCCAGATGAAGAAGCTACCCTCGAATGCGGTCGCAGTCACGCAGCAACTCGCCCTGTGGCTTCCCGCGGATGGCCCGCTCCTCTGGCAGCTCGGCGAACTGGCGAACGCGCACGGTGATTTTCGCAACGCGGCGGCGATGATGGAAGGCTGCGTCGTCCAGTTCGGCATGAATCATCCGACGCTGCGCAAGCATCGCCAGCTCCTGCGCGACGCCCTCGATAAGTTGCCCGCGCCCAAGGTCGGCGAGGAGCACGTCGAGAAGCATACGGGGACCATTGCGTTTCGCGCGCGTCGGCCGCTCGTCTCAAAGTTGGAGACGTTGCCGCTGTTGCCGATCGATCCGAAAGGAATCAACACGATCCCGTGGGAGCTATTCGGCGAAACGTCGCTGGAGAAGCCGTTCAAGGTGACGTTTCCGAAGTATCTACGCGAGCTCGACGCCAGGCAAGTCGCGATGACGGGTTTCATGTATCCCATCGGCGAGGACCCGGACATGCCAGCGTTTTTGTTCATCGAATCGCCGGTCGGCTGCTGGTACTGCGAGATGCCGGAGACGACGGGCATCGTGTTCGTCGAATTGCCGCGCGGCCAGACGGCACGCTATCAACGCGGTCTGGTGCGCATCGTCGGGCGCTTGACGTTGAACGCGAACGATCCGGAAGATTTTCTGTACGCGGTGCGCGACGCGCGTGTCGCCGCGATTGATTGACTGTCTCTCCTCTCCCCCGGTACTCCATGGGAGAGGGGAGACGGTCACTGGCCTCGTCAATGAGGAGCCCCATGGCCCTGACCGCTGCCCAAATCCAGGAACAAAAGAAACAAGCCGAGGAACTGCTCTTTTCGGGCAAGGAAAAACTCGGCTTCGCGAAGGCCCTCTTCTTCGGGCAGTTCCAAGCGAGCCTGCTCTTCCCCTATCCAGAGCTGCACACCGACGAGAAGCCTATCGTCGAGCAGGCGATACGCGACGTGCGCAAGTTTGCAAACGAACATATCGACGCAGCCGCCATCGATCGCAACGCCGACATCCCTCGTGCCGTCATCGACGGCCTCGCCCAGCTCGGCGTGCTCGGCATGACTGCCCCGGTCGAGTTCGGCGGCAAGGCGTTCTCGCAGCTCGGCTATACGCAAATTCTACACGTCATCGGCGGGCATTGTTCGTCCACCGCGGTTTTTGTCAACGCGCACCACTCGATTGGCGTGCGCGCGCTTGTCCTGTTCGGAACCAAGGAACAGCAAGCACGGTGGCTCCCTGACCTCGTTTCCGGAAGAAAGCTCAGTGCCTTCGCTCTCACCGAGCCGGAAGCGGGCTCCGACGCCGCCAATGTGCAAACCACCGCGACGCCGAGTCCCGACGGCAAAACCTGGATCCTCAACGGCGAGAAACGCTACATCACCAACGGCGCCATCGCTCAGGTCCTTACCGTAATGGCTCGCACTCCCGTTCCGGGCTCGAGTGAAACCAAGATCACTGCGTTTCTCGTCACACCCGACATGCCCGGCTTCGAAGTCCTCGAAGCACGCATGGACAAGTGCGGCATCCGCGGCACCGCCACCGCGCGCCTCAAATTCACCGACATGCCCGTGCCGGCCGAGAACATCCTCGGTCCCCTCGGCAAGGGACTGCGCGTCGCACTCACCGTGCTCGATTTTGGCCGCACGACCTTCGGGGCCAGTTGCGCCGGCGTGGCCCGGTCTTGCCTGAAACTGGCGATCGCCCATGCCAACAAGCGCGTGCAGTTCAAGGAAGCCATCGGCGAGTTCGAGCTGGTGAAAAAGAAGATTGCCTTCATGGCCGCCAACGCCTTCGCCATGGAAGCGACGACCACGCAGTGCGCCGCCTTCATCGACCGCGGCGGCGACGATTTCATGCTCGAAACCGCCATGCTCAAGGTCTGGTCCACCGACGCTCTGTGGACCATCGTCAACGACACGCTGCAAATCTACGGCGGCCAGGGCTATTTCACGCGCGATCCGCTCGAACGCATGATGCGCGACGCCCGCATCAACATGATCGGCGAAGGCGCCAATGACGTGCTCAAAGCGTTCATCGCCGTCGTCGGCATGCGCGGCGTCGGCGAGCACTTGAAGGGCATCCTCGACGCACTCAAACATCCGCTCCGCGATTTCGGCGCCCTTTGGGATTTCGGCTGCGGCCAGCTGACGGCCCGGTTCTCGTCGCCGGAGATTCCGGTCAAACATGCGCACTTGCGCAAGGAAGCACGTGAACTGTCGGCGCGGGTCCGCGACTTCGGCCTGGCAGTCATCGACACGCTCAAGCACTTCCGCAAGAAGGCGCACGAGAACAACGGCACAGACAACGAAGAATTGAAGATCATGCAGGTGGTGCTGAAGAGCCAATACATGCAGGAGCGTTTGTCAGACGCCGCGTGCGATTTGTACGCTTCCAGCTGCACGCTGGCCCGCCTCGATCATTTGATGGGCACGAGCGCTGACCCGGAGACGGACCGCGACATTCATTCGGGCCGCTACTTCCTGGCCATCGCGAATTGCCGCATCAAGCAGAGCCTGGCGGCGCTATGGGACAACGATGACGCTTTGACGACGAAGACGGCGGACGCGTGGCTCTCGTAGAACGAGTCGCAGCAACGTAAAGACGCACCACGCCATTGCAACAACGTGGTGCGTCTTTGCGTTGCTCCGCTTCACCTCACTCTGGGAACAATGGCGTGGACAGATAGCGTTCGCCGAGGTCGGGCAGCACGACGACGATCAACTTGCCGGCGTTGTCCGGGCGGTTCGCGACCTGAATGGCCGCCCACGTTGCGGCGCCGCAACTGATGCCGCATAGCATGCCTTCCTCGCGCGCCAGGCGGCGGGCCATCTCGAAGGCGTCCTCGTCCTTGACCTGAATCACTTCATCGATGATCTGGATGTTCAACACGCCCGGGATGAAGCCGGCGCCGATGCCCTGGATACGGTGCGGCGCCGGCGCCAGCGGCTGGCCGGCCATCTTCTGCGTGATGATGGGGCTGGAGACCGGCTCGACGGCAATCGCCTTGAACGAC
>SYHD01000220.1 GCA_005799265.1 Planctomycetia bacterium
ATCCCGGTGCACATGATCGAGACGATGTCGAAGCTGCGCAACGTCTCGAAACGGCTCCTGCAAACGCTTGGCCGCGAGCCTACCATCGAGGAGACGGCCAAGGAGGCCGGCATTACGGTCGACGAAACGCGCCGCGTGATGAAGATCTCGAAGCACCCGATCAGCCTTGATCGGCCCGTCGGCGAAAGCGAGGACAGCTACTTCGGCGACTTCATCGAGGACGAGGCCGCCGAGTCCCCCGTCAATGCCGCCACCCAGGAGATGCTCAAGGACAAGATCGAACACGTCCTGAAGACGCTGACGTACCGCGAACGCGAAATCATCAAGTTGCGCTACGGCCTGGGCGACGGGTACACCTACACCCTGGAAGAAGTGGGGCGAATCTTCAAAGTGACCCGCGAGCGCGTCCGGCAAATCGAAGCGAAGGCGGTAAGGAAACTACAGCACCCGGTGCGAAGCCGGCAGCTTGAAGGGTTCCTGGACGCCGCCAAACAGCAACAACAACATTGAATGACACCGCCGGTCCTTGTGACCGGCGGTTTTTTTTTGTAGATTGATAGCCCCCTCTTCGTTGAGCGTTCGCGCGGGGTCATGCGAGCGCTAGACGATTGCCCGCAGGAGATCACACCGCCATGCCTGGTCCCGCCGTCATCCTGAAAGAACTCCATCGCTTACGCAGTCACATCGCGGAACTCGACGAGAAAGTCACGCTGGCGCCTAACAGGGTTGCCGTCGCCCAGAAAAAGCTCGCCGCCCAGGAAGACGCCTTTATCCAGGCCAAGGAGTATCTGAAACGCCTGGTCCTGTCGATCCGCGAGAAGGAGGGGAGCGTCAAGGCAACGCAGACGCAGCTCGCCAAATACGAAAAACAGCTCGATGGGGCCGCCAACAAGAAGGAATACGACACGCTGCAAGCGGAGATCGCCCAGGAAAAGAAGCATATCGCCAAGCTCGAAGACGAGATCCTCGCGGCCATGGGCGAAAACGAGGAAAAGACCGCCCAGCTCCCGGAAGCCGAGAAGATTTCGCTAAAGGCCCACGCCGACTTCGCCCAATTCGAAAAGGACCACCAGGAAAAGCTCGAGCGTTTCGCCCAGGAGAAGACGCGCGCATTGGGAGAATTGCAGGCGACCGAAGCGACGCTGCCGGCCGACATCCACGTTCAGTATGATCGCCTGCTGCTGGCCAAAGGGATCGACGCGCTCTCCGGCGTCAAAGGGCGAATCTGCATGGCGTGCTACACGGAGATCACCGCGCAGATGCTGAGCGAGCTCAAGCGCGAATTGACCATGCTGTGCAAAAACTGCGGGCGGATGCTGTACCTGGAGGCGTGAGCCCCCATGAAGTCTGAGGTTTCTGAGCAGTTCCACGCCGGCGAGCCTCGGCGGGGACCAAACCACGGTGAGGAGCCGGCGCGGCCCGCGATCGAACTGCCGACGCGCCCGTTCGCCCTGGGAGCGCTCGCCGTCAGCGGTATCTTCGCCTGTGCTGTCGTCGGCGGCAGCACCAACGCGGTCAACGGTCTCGTCAGTCCGCTCTACTTCGTCACGGTCCTGGGCTGGCACGGCGTCGAGGATGTTTGGCGTGCGGCCATCGCGCAAGGGATCTTTGAGGGCTTGCTCTTTGGCTTGTTCTTCACGCTGATTTTCACCGTCGGCACCGGCATCATCACCAGCGTTTCGTGCACGTATTTATTTGCGTGCCAGCATCTTCTCGGCGTCCTCGGCGGCGGGTATGTCTTCTGGCTGCTCGGCGGCCTGGCGGCGATGGGGCTGGCGACGCTCAGTCCCGAATTCTACCGCGCCGCGTTCTTCGGTGTTCCCAAAGACTTCGGTCCGATGCTCGGCTATGCATTTGTCGGCGGCTCGATCTGGGGCGTGGAGTTCGGCGGCTTCGTCTCCGTCATCGTCGGCCTGGTGGTCCTGCGCGCCAATTGGCGGCGCGCAGTCGCCGACTAACGCGAAACCGCAAGCATACTACTGAGAAAATGGCACGGCCTCACGATCTTGTAATCGTGAGGCCGTTTGTTTTTGATCGGACCGCAACACTAGTTCCCGCCGCCGGGGACCGCGGAGAGGCTGATGGCCGGGCGGGCACTGCGGGCCGCGTTGTCGAAGAACGGGCGAATGACCATGTTGAGGCCGCGCTGATCGCCCGAGAGCTGCATCTGCGCACTCATCTGTACGCCGCCGCCCGACGTGTTGATCGCGTTCTGCATGATCGGCGTGGGGGCCTTGTTGCTGGAGTCCTTGGCAGCGAGATCGGCGACGCTCGAAAACGATCCGCCGAACTTGCTGGTGCCGCCGCGCGGGCCCGAGGCGCCGATGAAGTTCGCGCTGGCGACGGCGCGCAGATCGTTGAAGGCGTTGCGCTCCTTCTCTTCCTTTGCCTTGGCGCGGCCGTGCTGAGCGTGTGCGGACACGGTCGCCAGTTCGGTGCGTCGGCCCTCCTTGAGGTCGATCTTGATCGGCGTCTTGTCGTTGAGATAGATCGTCTTGATCTCGCGTTTTTGCATGGGCGTGCCGCCGTTGGTCGTGATGAGGAGCCGGGCCTTGTTGCCCAGGGGGGTTCCGTAAACGCGCGCGACATTGATTTCGTACAGGCCCGAGAAGCCTTGCGAGGCCACGTACTGGGTGACCGGCTCCTTGTCCATGAGGTTGTAAGGGAGCATGATGCCGCCGCCGGGCGTCTGCTTCTGTTCGGTCGTGCACAGGTTGCCCGACGGCTCTTTGACGCGCATTTCCAGTTCGCACGGACCGCCCGCGTTTTCCCAGCGCAGCTCGACGACGACATCGCGCTGGTTCAGACGCGCAAGCGCGGCTTCGAGCGTGGTCGCCTCGGTTTTACGATTCTCGGACTTGAGCGTCGTAGCCAGCGAGGCGAGGCGGCGCTTGGCGTTGGCCTGGATGACGAGGTTGTCGACGGGCCAATCCTGACTGACGAGATTGCTCACCGCCCATTCCATCGCCTTGGTGTCCTTGCCGTTCTCGGCATAGGCCAGCGCGGTTTCAAAGGGATGAAAATCGTTCGGCTCCAACAGGGCGGCCTGCTTGCAGAAGGCGATTGCGCGTTCGTGATCGCCGCGGTCGGCCATGGCGCGGGCGGCGCTCATGAAGCCTTGCGCGTCATTGGGATCGAGCGCGATGCCTGAGAGGCGCACGCGGCGAATCTCCTCCGCATCGCCGGCGGACGCTTCGAGAGCAACCGCGAGAGCCTCGTAAACCCAGGGACGCACGACGACGCCGTGACGCAGGTTCGCCTTGAGGAACTCGGCGGCGTGCTTGAATTCGCCGGACTCGAAGAGGAAGTCGGCCGTGGCGACGATGTGGCCGGGGATGACGCCCCCCTTGGCAAATGCCTCATTCCAGACTTTGTCCGGGACGAGCTTGGGTTTCTTGTCGTTTTTGGCCAATTCCATCTGAGCGGCGACCCGGATCAACGGGTTCTTGTCTTGTTTGGCGAGTTCGCGGCCTTTCTTGTCGACTTCCAGGAAGGCCGCCGCCTCGAGTCGTTTAGCTCGGCCGCCGACGATGCCTCCGGTAATGGAGGTGTGCATGCGCGAGGGAGCGCGGACGATCAGCGCCAAAGCTTGCGGGAAGAAGTCAATGGAGTTGGAAGTCTGCGGATCGGGCTGCATCAAGGTTGGATCGGGCGGGCCGCCGATCATCATGCCGCCGGGCACGCCCATCATCAGGGCGCCGGGCACGCCCATGGCCATGCCGGGTCCCATCATGCCGGGCACGCCCATCATCTGCATTGATGGCGGTTTGTTCCAGTTGCCCGGATCGACAAGCCGCGTGATGATATCGATGACGCTCCCCGCTTGCGTGGCGCCCATGGCGCCAAGCGAGCCGTTAAAGGCCGCCTGGAAACTTCCGCCGGTGCCGCCCATCATTTGCATGCCCATTTGCATGCCGGGCATACCGCCGCCCATCATCATGCCGGGCATACCGCCGCCGCCCATCATCATGCCGGGCATGCCGCCGCCGCCCATCATCATGCCCATCTGCATGCCGCCCATTTGCATGCCCATCTGCATGCCGCCCATCATCATGCCAGCATTGCCGATGGGCATGGCAAGATCGCCCACGGGGTAAATGCGCAACACCTTGTCTTCAAGGTAGCGCTTGGTCGAGGTGATCTCGATGAAGTCACGGCGAATGAGGTAAGTTGCGTTGCCTTTGCCGACCTGCGACAGCATCAAACGCAGTGCGACGTTCAAAACCATTTTGCGGACCGGAGGCAGGTTGACTTCTTCTTCATAGACGTCGGGCGCATCGGCGCCGAGGTCGGCCTTGAACGATTCGCTATCGACCAGGATCGTTATCTTGAATTTTTCGCCGATGTACTCGAGGGCGGTCTTCAACTTGGCTTTTTCCTGGAGCTTTTCGGTGTCGATCGTCTGCTCGAGGATGCGATAGATTGCCGTCGCCTTCACGCGCCCGACTTCGTCGTCGGGCAAGCTTTGCACGTCGTATTTGTCCTTGCGGGCCTTGATGAGTGCCTTCCAGGTGACCAGCGGCGGGAAGTGAATATAGGGTTCGTCCGTGAAGGGAATATGCGACTTCTCGACGCCGAGCTGGAGCGCCAGCCAGCCCTCCTCGCGTTTGCGGATCAACGTGTTGTAGGTTTGCAGTGGCAAGGCCGCATGGGCGATGTCGTAGGTTGCCTTGGTCGCCATGGGGACGGCGTGGCCTTTGAGGCGGGCCTCGTCCTGGATGGCCACCATGGCCTGCATGATTTCCAGCTTGGTGCGTTCTTCGAAGCGGGCCACGGTCATCAGGTTCTTGTAGACGCGGAACTGCGAATCGACCCGGTCCTCGAAGTTCTTGCGCTCTTGCTCCTTGACGAGATTGGCCTGGGCCTGGGCGACCGCCTCGGCCTGGTTCTGTTTTTTCATCTTGATTACTTTGACATCGGCGTTGGACACCTGCAAGGCCGCCTGTAAACGCGCGCCGAGCGCGTCGCGAACCGGGGCGCCGAGATCGGGATGATCCTTGACGCGGTTGAGCAAGTTGCGCAGGTAATCGATCGTGCCGTCGGGATCCTTGTCGAGGCCGCGCCGGGCCTGGCGGATGGCCTCTTCGACGGAATTGGCGATCTTCTGTTCTTCGACCGCCTGACGATCGCGATGCTCCTTGAGCAGGTTCTCGTTGGCGATGCCTGGCTGTTTCGGGTTGACGCCGGGCGGAAGCTGCTTGTCGTCGTCCTGGGCAAGCTGGACGAAATCGACCCTGGTCCAGACCATCTTACCATCCACCATTTTGAACTGATCGGCCTTGTTGGCGCGCTTTTCGATCTGCTTCTTGATGATGTCCTTATTGAGGGTGCCGTCCTTGAGTCGATCGACGATCTTGATGCCCGCGGCCGCCTGCCCGTCGTGCGGCGCGAGGGAGCGCGCCTGTTTGAACATGCCCGCGGCGGCGTCATACTTGCCTTCGCTCAGGGCGACCTGCCCCAGTTCGAGATATTCCTGATGTTGCAAGCGCGTCGCCTCGTAGGCGTGCACCAGCGTGCGATCGGCACGCAGCGCGGCGGGGTAGGTCTTCGCCTTGGCCCACTGATCGATCATGTTGACGAGGAAGTAGTTGTCGAGCGTCGGCGCTTGCACCGGCTCGGTCGCCTTGACCGTGACCGTCCCTTTGCGACCGTCGATGGCGCCCGTGACCTCGATATCGATCTGCTTGGGAGCTTTCGGCATGCGACCCACGACAAGCGTGGGCGAATCGCCGCGCAAAGGCGGCAGAACGCTCGGACAGATGCCAGTCAACTCGGCGGGGAGCGTCAGCTTCGAATCATAGAGCACGGGCCCGGCAAACGCTTCCTCGTAACGCTTGAGGGCGTCCACGAGCTTTTCCTCGTCGACGCGCGTACGCAATACGGCGCCGCCGGTGGCATTGGCGAGCCCGTGCAGCGTGTTCGGATTGAAACGCTGGCCCAGCGGGACCGTGAAGAAGGCGATGCGGCGCGCTTTCATCTTGTTGGCGATCGCCACGCGATCGTCTTCCGTCATCGGATTGTGCGTGCTCAGGCCGTCGCCCAAGAAGAGAAAGATGCGCTGCCGATCCTTGCTCGAATCGAACGACTTGAGTCCTTCCTCCAGAGCGTTCTTGAGGTCGGCATTCCCCGCGGGCATCTCCTTGGCGCGGTACTGCGTCATGGCCTCGCGCAGACGTTTGCCGTCTTCATAGACCTTCGGCAACAGGAAGTCCTTGGTGAGATTCTTCGTGAACTTGGGCTCATTGACGGTCCAGAGAGAAACGCGGTCGAACTCGCGCGCAGTTTCGATGATGCCCTCGGCAATCTGATGCGAGGCGACCCAGCCGGTGCCGCCTTGCGTGGCGGTGGTGGACATCATGACGAGGATGTCGCGCGGCCGATCGGGAGCCTTGTCGAGTTTGGGCTGGAGCTGCAAGGCGAAGTAGAGATCACCCTGGATCGGCTGATAGGTGACGATGCCAGGCTGGCTGAAGCGCGATTCGGTCGCCTCCGCGAGCTGGCTGACCTCCTTGGCTGGCGTCAACTGCGGTGTGGTAACGAGTCCCGCCGGCTTCTTGCCCGGTTGCCCTTTCGAGGCTGTGGAGAGTACGGCTGCGATGCCGAGAAATCCAATCACGACCACAAGACGACGGACCTTGGTCATTTTCATAACCTCTCTGCGAGTTGCTGGCCGAGGCGTCAGATACTGACCTGACCTGCAATGGTTTATTCTAGTCGATGCCAGGATCCCTTTGCTAGCGGATTTTCCGAAAATCCTTGCCCAATCGACAATTGAAACGCTTGGTCGGCGTCAATCGTCCGAAAAACCGATCCATCCCTCAAGAACCCGACAATCGGGTTGTGTCTCGTAGGGCAGGTTACCAAGCTGCCCAACGACCCGCCGCAGTCTACCTTGACCCCGTCCAGACCAATTTGTTATACCCAAAACGCTCTATTTCTCGCGACTTGCGCGGTTTTTTAGATTTTTTCCCGGACGCCCGCCTGGACCCATGCTGCACGCATCTCCCCATCCGCTGCGTTTTGAGCCGTTCTTGCGCCCGATGCCCTGGGGCGGACGCAAGTTCGGGCGATTCCTGGGCAAGAACTTGCCGACGGGCCAGCCCCATGGCGAATCGTGGGAAGTCAGCGATCATCCACTGCACCACAGTCGCTTGACGACGGCAACGGGCTTCGGACTGACCTTGCACCAGCTGATGGCGGAGGACCGCGTCACACTGCTTGGCGCCGCCGCGAAACAGCACGCGGTTTTTCCGTGGCTATTCAAGTTGCTTGACGCCCAGGATTGGCTATCGGTTCAGGTCCATCCAGACGAGGTCGCGGTCAAGAAGCTCTGGCCCGGCGAAAGCGCCAAAACGGAGGCGTGGTTCATCCTCGACGCCGATCCGGGTAGCCGGGTCTACGCTGGCCTGAAACCCGGCGTCGGTCCCAAGGAGTTGCGTCATGCCCTGGAGCTCGGCACGGTCGCGGATTGCCTGCATTCGTTTGTGCCGAAGCCGGGCGATTGCGTCTTCCTGCCGGCGGGAACGGTACACGCGGTCGGCGGCGGCGTCTTCTTCGGGGAGATTCAGCAGACCAGCGATGCGACCTTTCGTCTGTTCGACTGGAACCGCCGCGACGCCCAGGGCAACGCGCGCCAGCTGCACATCGAGGAAGCGTTTGCCTCGATCCACTGGAACCAAGGTCCGGTCGAACCGATCGCGCCAACCGACGCCGCGACGCAACGCGTTGTCGCGTGTGGGTACTTCGAGATTGATCGGATTCATTGGCCGTCAACCACGAGCGTCGGCGGGCTAAACCGAATGCAAGCACTGGTGGTCACAGCCGGCCAGGGCCGGTTCGACAACGGCGAATTCTGCATGCCCGGCGATGTGTGGGTTCTTCCCGCCGCGTTGCCGGCAACGCCACTTCATGTCGACACGCCGCTGTCGGGATTGCTATGCACGCTGCCGGTGAGGGAGTCGCCATGAGAATCCTGCTGGTCACGCCGTCCTTTCCGCCGCAGCGCGCCGTGGCCTCGCTGCGCACGCATTCGTTCGCGCAGACCTGGGGCGAGGCGGGGCACGCCGTCACTGTGCTGACGACGCAAAAGCGCGCGGATCAAGCGGGCTGGGAGATGACGCGCGACTCGTTTCAGGTGGCCGAGCTGGACTACGGCGTCCCCTGGTACCTCGAACGAATGCGCGCCGGCTACAAGGCGGAACAGAAAGAAGATGCCGCCCCGCGCCGGACCTGGCGCAGCTTGCTGCTCTGGCTCAAACAGAAGACGGGTATCTTCAGCTCGGCGCGCATGCCCGACCTCACCGATTACTGGATTGCGCCCGCCCTCGCGTGGGCACGCGCCCACGGACCGTGGGATGTCGTGGTCAGTTCCTACGGCCCCTATGCGGCCCATCTCGTCGCCCGTGCCGTGAAGCGCGAACGCCTGGCCGGCTGCTGGGTCGCCGACTATCGCGATCTGTGGACCGAAAATCACCTCTATCGCGGCATGTTCCCCTTCACCTTGAAGGAAGCACGCGAGGAACGAGCCTGCTTGCGCGAGGTCGATCTCGTCGTCACCGTGTCGCAGGGCCTGGCCGACAAGCTCAAGGCGAAAACTTCCAAGCCGGTCGAGATCATCCTCAACGGATTCGACCCGGCGGCGCACGTTCGGCTCGCGCCCGAATCGGCGTTTCCCGCCGACGGCAAACGCCGCATCGTCTATACCGGCACGCTTTATCCGCAAGGGCAAAATCCGCGCCCCTTTCTGGAAGCACTCAGCCTGCTCGAGCGCGATACGCCCGCCCTACGCGAGCGCCTTTCGCTGGTGCTGGCCGGGCCAAGCGCCGCGGTCTGGCGCGAGATGCTGACGGCGCATCCTTTGGCATGTGTGGATGTGCGCGATTTCATCCCGCGCGAACTTGCCCTGCGCCTACAGCGCGATGCGAACGCTCTTTTACTCGTCGATTGGCGCGATCCCGGCGAGGGAGTCATGACAGGCAAAGTCTTCGAGTACCTCACTGCGGCCGCGCCGATCTTCCTCGTCGGCAGCCCGGCTGCGTCGCCGCTGGCCGAATTCGTGCGCCGCACCGGCCGCGGTGTCGTGGTGAGCGACGATCCGCCGCGTACCGCCGCATGGTTGGCGCGCTGGCTGGCCGATCCGGACACGATTTGCACCGAACCCGATCGCGCCTTCATCGCCGATTTTAGCCGGGAACGATTGGCGCTGCGTTTTCTGGACATGCTGACGCGCGCCTGGCAAAAGAACCAATTGCCGCTCGCGGCCTAGTCCTCGCCTACCGAGACTTCGCATGGACGCGTCGATCTACAGCAGCGGTTCACGTTGGGTCCAGCGCGCGTTGGCGCTCGTGGACGGCGTGCTCGCGCGCGTGGTTCGCACGCCGTCAATCTCAGGGCCGATCCCGGAGCCGCGCCGCATCCTGATCGCCAACACCGGGCATCTGGGCGACGTGATCCTCTCGACCGCGGTCCTGCCTGTGCTGCGCCGTGCCTTCCCGCACTGTCGGATCGGGTTCTTGATCGGCAGCTGGTCACGAGCAATTCTGCGCGATCATCCGCTCGTGGATGACATTCACCTCTTCGATCATTGCCGCCTGAATCGCGGCGCGAGCTCGTGGTTGCAGAAACTCCGACAGCACGGCCGTACCCGACGCCAGGCCGTGCGCGAGTTCATTGACGCACGCTATGACGCCGCCATCGATTTGCGTTACTACTTCGGCAACGCCATTCCGCTCCTGTGGCAAGCCGGCATTCCGATCCGCATCGGCTACAGCGGCGGTGGCTTCGGGCCGCTCTTGACGCACTGTTTACGCTGGCGTTGTCAGGATCGCCATGTCGTAGAATACTTCGCCGACTTGCTGAGATTGTTGCCGATTACGCCGGACTGTCTCGCCGAAGTGCGGCCAAACCTGGGACCCGGCGATGAGGCCCATCCTCCAGCGCTGCCGCACACGCCGTTTGTGATTCTGCACATGGGCGCCGGCACCGCCTGCCGTGAATGGCCAATCGCTCATTGGCAACAGCTGACGCGCCGCCTTTTGGCGGACGGGCACACCGTCGTCTTCACGGGTCAAGGCGCGCGCGAAGGCGGAAATTGCGCACAAGTGCTCGTCGATTCACCGCGTTGCGTCAACCTATGCGATCGCCTGCCGTGGTCCGAATATGTCGCCGTCGTGCGGCGGGCACGCCTGGTGGTCGCCGCCGATTCCATGGCCGGCCATCTCGCCGCCGCCGTCGGAACACGTTGCGTCATCCTCGGCAACGGCATCCATCACCCGGCTCTCTGGCGGCCGCTCGGCGCGGTGTGTCGCGTCCTGGCGCATCCGGTATCCTGCGCGCCGTGCCATAATCCGCGCGGGTGCGCCACGATGGATTGCGTACGACGGATCGACGTCGATCAGGCCTGGGACGCGATCAACGAATTGATGCGTGACGCCCTACGCCAGCCGGCGTGACCCAACCTGACTCCGTTTCGCGCTCGCGCGGCGCCGCGCGAGCGCTAAACGAATTCTGGGTTACGTCCCTTCATTCTCGCGTGCCAGCTCTCTCAAGAAATCCAGCGCTTCATCGACGGTCCCGACGACCGCCCCCTGCACTCGGCCCAGGGTGTCAAGCTCGCGCAGCCGCAGCAAGTCCTCGAAATGCTCCGACGCTTCCAGGAAGCGCCGCATGCGCGCGCCGAGCGTCCCTGCCTTGTACGCCAGCGCGTTCATGTGATGCTCGATCAGGAAGCGCGTCCGCTCGGTGATTAAGCCGTCGAGCACCGACAGCCCGGCCGCGACGTGATCGTGCGGATCGATTCCCTTGCCGACGTCGTGCAAGAGCGCCGCCAGGAGAAATTCCTCGTCGTAAGGGCGCTCGTCGCGCGCCAACTCGAAGACTTGTAGAAGGTGATACTGCACGTCCCCTTCGGGATGATGCTTCGCCGACTGCTGCACATTCTCAAGAGGCAGGAGCAGCATGCGGAAAAGGGCAAACGGATCGACGTCCACGTCCTGCTCCTGCATGTTGGCTTCGAGATCGAGTTCGGGATACTCGCGTTTCAGCATCTCCTCCAGCTCGGCGATCGACGCACGCTCGATCGCTTTGCCGGTGATCGAGCTTTTGAAGACGTAGTGGGCCTTGTCCTCGTCGTAGACGGTCAGCTCGAAATTGAAGCGGTCGAAGACGTGAATGTGCGTGAAGACGCGAGCCTCCTCGAACTTGACGATCGCCTTGCGTTCGAGATCGAACTGGTAGCCTTCGTTTTCGAGCATATCCGTCACGAGCCCGGCGCTATTGGTGAAAACGTGCAGATCGATGTCGGAACCTTTGCGGACGTGCCCGGTCATGACGCTGCCGATGAGCCGCGGCCGAAACGGACGCAATAGGCGCATCATGTGCAAGGCGGCCAGGCGCATCTCTTGCAGATGTTGCGTGCGTTTGTCGCCTTCGTGCAGGCGCGCGAAGAGCTGGATTTGATCGCGAATCTCGGCGTTGGACGGCAGATCGGACGGTTTGACGTGCCCGCGGCAAAGCCTCTTGGCGGCCTTGCGTTTCGCGGTGAAGTACTCGCTTTCGGCGCGCTCGTACATGAGTCGAGCGGCTTCCAGGGCGATGGCTTGACGGAGTTTGTGGTCCATTCCTTTCAAGGCGCCGTTATTGTAACGCCCCATCAATGCGGCGCGGGGGCGTGGTTGTACTCTATCACGCGGCACGGACTTGTCAATTATCGCTCCTCCGGGGCTTGGATGTTGTAATTTTTACCGCGACACCCGTGCTGAATCGGCGACATCTTTGCAATCGCTCTTCGCCCCATTCCAGGGATGGCATATCGAGGCGAAGGCCGCAACAACTTTTCATGTAGTGAGTTAGGGAAAATCGAGGGATGCCGCGGCGCGTTTGGCACGTCGATTGCTCTGTACTATTCCGACTGAATCAGACCAAGGAGGTGAAGTCGCGAAAGAGGCAACGGCTTGTGTCCCTGACAGGAGCCGAGTTCAAGATGGTGAGGTGAGTTCCCCCCCGAACCCATAATATTCACGATCTTGACGACCGCTCTCGAACGTGATGGATCTTCCTCACGCCAATACTCCCTTCTCACAACAACTCAAACCGCACTCCCCCCTCCACCCGCTTGAATAAAGCGGGTGGTGTCTTTTTAATGGCTGCGTCGTTACTCGATGATGCCTTGAGCACGCAGGCTCTCGTGATCGGCCGGCCCGTAGACGATGACCTTGCCCGGGTTGATGAAGAGCCAGCAGACCGACGCGAGGAAGAATACGCTGGCGGAGAAAACCAGAGCAAGCCCCCATTCGCCGCGCTCCTCCGCCAGATAAGCGATGATCGGCGGCGCGACGAACGTACCGAGATTGCCGACCATGTTCATGAAGCCGGACACCGTGCCGGAGTAGCGATGGCCCACGTCGATGCAGGTGGACCAGCTGACGGCCATCGCGAAGTCCTTGAAGAACGACGCGATGCACAGGCAAGCGACCGAGAGCAGCGGCATGTCGGCAAAGAGGGCCAGCAAGAAGAAGACGCCGCCCAGCGCATAGGCGACGCAACCTTGCAGCGTGCGGCCCCAGCGTCGGCCCCAGACGCGCACCTGGCGATCGGTCACGAAGCCGCCCGACAAGCAGGCGACGCCGCCGAAGAACAACGGCGCGCCGGACGCCAAGAGCAGCATGTTGCCCTCGAGGTGCAACACCTGCTTGTAATATTCGACATCCCAGGTGATGAAGAAGCACCAGCCGGCGTTGCTGAAGAAATACATGCCGCTCAAGCACCACAGCGTCGGCGACCGCAACATGGCGCGCCACGAGAGAGGCAAGCGGGCCTTGTCGTCCCCTTTTTCCTGAATGAACGCACGCTCCGCATCGTTGACGCTCGGATGTTCCGCGGGAGAATTGTGAAAACTGTATGCAAATACCACCACCCAAATCGCGCCGAGAATCCCGAAAGCGATAAACGCCCCGCGCCAGCCGAACGGCAAGGCAAACAGCGTTATCATCAACGGCGCGACCGCGCCCCCCCAGCGCCCGAACGTCCACAACAATCCCTGGGCCAGCCCGCGCCGCCCGTAAGGGAACCAGCTGCGCAACGCCCGGGCCGTATTCGGATAGGCGCCGGCTTCCCCCGCCCCGAAGAGAAACCGAATGATGACGAGCAACCCCAGGCTACTGAACGTCAGCGGGATCGGGCGTACCCAGTCCGCGAGGAACTCCGGCATCCACAAATACCCCAGATCGAAGCTGAACTTCCACACGCAGCCGGTCAGCGCGGTGAAGAAAGACCACCACAGCACGATGCGACACAGCACCAGGCGCGGCCCGAAACGATCGCCCAGCCAACCGCTCGGCACCTCGAACATCGCGTACGCCAGGCCAAACGCCGAGAACAGCCAGCCGAAGTCCTGTTTGCTCAGACCCAGTTCCCTCTGCATTTCGCCGCCGACCTGCTTGATGCACACGCGGTCGATGTACGTCAGCATCGACAGACTGCATGCCCAGGCGAGCACCGTATAGCGCACGTTGGAGGGAGTTCCCAGCGCAACCGACTGCGGTGCGGCCGACCAATGCGGAGGTTCGCCCGCCGCGCTGCCGTCGCTGGTTGTGGAGGAGAGCGGCGGTTTGCCTTCGGCCATGTAACACCGGTTTCCAGAAACTTCCCGGCAATGGTGGGACAGGGAAGAAAGCCAAGTTATCCGCATGCGCTGGCTGGGTCAATGGTGCACATCAAAAAGTCGAGCCATATAATCCCATTGCCCTCCGCAATGAAAGGACCACGCATGGAAATGGAAACCTACTACGCGATCGCCGGCACGCTCGGCGGTTGCGTCATCCTGTTTTTCGTTTATCGCTACCTCCAGGTCGGCGGCGATTTCGCGCGGGCCCGGCAAGCGAACGAAATCGCGCAGCGCTGGTTGACGGACGCCAAGTTCCAGGAGGCAGTGCAGAAGGCCCTGACGCCGCCCCCGCCGCCGCCGCCCCCCAAGCCGTCGCCGGAGCCGGTGTTGCTGTTGACGTTGATGCAGCGCGACGGCCGGCTGCTCGATTTTCTCCTGGAGAACGTCGATGGCGCCGACAACGAGACGCTCGGCGCCGGCGTGCGCACCATTCACAAGGCGTGTCAGAAAATCCTCAACGAGCATCTCGACATGGAGCCGATCCTCAAGGGCGAGGAACAAGCCGACGTCCAGGTCCCCGCCGGCTTCGATCCGTCGGCCATTCGCTTGACCGGCAACGTGACGGGGCAACCGCCGTTCAAAGGCAAACTCGTGCATCATGGCTGGCGTGTCACGAAGATCAAGCTCGCAAAGCCGGCGGAGGGGCAGGATGCGTTTGTCGTGGCGCCGGCGGAAGTGGAGTTGATGTGAGTCGTGAGTTCAAGCCCGCAGGCGACGAAGGAGCCTGCGGGGTCATTTCTTCAACACGCGCTCAACTTCCTCTTTGCAGCGCGCATCATCCAACACCGCCAGGAACGCCGCCGCCTGTGCGCGCACCGTCGCCTCTTCGTCCGCGAGCAGCTTGCGCAGCAGCTTGAATAACAGCTCTTGCTCGACGGTGTGCTTGTCCGCCTTCCAGTGCTCCGCGATCGTGAAGCCGCCGATTCGGCCATGATCGCGCAGGTTGCGCTTGCCTTCGGCGTGCTCGACGCGATAATCCGCACCGACATGGCTGAGCGGCAATTGTTGCGCGAGCGGCTCGGTCGCGGGCGGCAGCGTCAAACGAAAGCCCGCAGTCAACACGCCCGCCAGGCGTTTGGCCGGACCGACGCGCTCGCACAGGCCTTCGATTTGCACGCGTGTCAACTTCTGGGCGAGCAAGAGCGCCGCCGTTTGCCGAAGATACGGGTCCTTGCTGCACGCCGGCCCACGTTCGATCTCGGCCTGAATGGCACGGTCCCAGGCGACCTTCGGTTCAAAGTACGCCGACATCGCCGAGTGCAAGACTTGCGAATCCTCGTCGAGCAATCGCTTCGTGAATATCGGCTCGCCGCGTAACTGATCGGGGAATTCCGTCAGGGCCCGGATCGCCTGGACGCGCACACGCGGATCGGCATGATCGACCAGGGCGAGCAAGTGCAGACTCCCCTGCCCGCTCTTCGCCGCGAGCCAGATGAGATGCGTGAAGGCTGGATCGTTCGCCTTGGTCGTGAGCAGCTTCTTGTTCGCGTCCTTGAGCAGCTCGCCGCCGCGCCGCGCAATCTCGACGTGGGCGCGAGAACGCTGAATCCATGATGCGTTACTCAACTCGCGCCATAGCCGTTCGGGCGTCGCCTCGCTCGATTCATACGGTTCATACGCATGCGCCTTCGGATCGTCGGCGTTCGTCAGCATCACGATCTTGTGCTGGTCATGAAGGGCAAAGACCCGCCCGCCGCCGGCGACGGAAAAGCCGCGCGGCGGATGAAACGTGTGCACGGCATCGTCAACCGTGAAGCTCGCGCCGCGCGGCTTGATCGCGAAGTCCAGGCTGTTTCCATTGGCCCACCGCAGCCGATGCCGCAGCTGTTTGGGCAACGCAGGCTCATCGAAGTAGAACGGCCCCGCCTGGATCGGCGGGCCTTTTTCGTCAAACATCGGCGCCAGCCCGTCCGCCGGCCCGACGCCGCGTCCGAGCCTGGCGCGCGTCGTCACGTGCCAGTATTGATAGGTCTTCTCGGAATGGTCGCACGTAAAGAGATTCCAAGCGTGATCGAAGACGAGCGCGCCGGGATTGCGCAACCCATGCGCGACGACACGTAGTTCGGTCCCGTCGGGCTTGCAGCGAAAGACGCCGCCGACGCCGCGATACGGCAGCTTCGTCCCTTCCGGCTGCCCGAAGAACGTCCAGTAACTCCAGCGCTCCTCGAGGTTCAGCCCGCCGACGGAGAAATAGAGATCGCCTTCCGGTCCCCACGCCAGCGACTTGAAGCCAGTTATCTTCACCCAGTGCGGCAACCCCCACACGAGCAGGCGCGGCAACAGATCGGCGCGTTTGCGGGCGCCGTCGATGAACACGTACAGCTCGCCTTGCATCAGCACGTAGACATGATCGCCGCGCACCTCGATGTCGTTGATCCACGACCCCCGCGGGAACGTGTAGAGCCGTTTGCGCGGATGGTAGCCGTCGTCCTTTTTCGGCTCGTAGACGTAGAGCGTTTCGCGGGCGCCGACGAAGAGGCGATCGTTCGTGTCGGCGCGCAAGGCGAGCAGATATTCCTTGGGATAGGTGTCGACGATTGTGGTTTGAAGCTTGAAGTCGGCGGGCCTGGACTCTTGAGAAGAAATCTCACGCAAAGGCGCAAAGGCGCAAAGGAAGACGAGGGCCAGGCGCAGCGACAGAATTTCTTTGCGCCTTTGCGCCTTTGCGTGAGCTTCTTTGTAAAACAATGTCAACATGGCCGAATCCAATTCCTGCAAGGAGGTACGTCCATCATGGCGGAGAAATCACTCGTCAACAAACAAAAAACGACCAAGCCCGCAAAACTCTCGCGCACCAAACGGCCCGAAGGCATGCCTCTCGAAGAATGGCAGATCGGCCTCCGCCGCGAACATGGCCGCACGCAGGAATTCGACATCCAGAACCTCACCGACGAGCCGATCTTCTCCGAATTCCTCGTCAAAAACGCGCAAAGCCAAAGCTCCTATCACGTCATCCTCCGCGGCAAAGACCTCGGCGACAACTCCTGCACCTGCGGCGATTTCGTCACCAACAGTCTCGGCACCTGCAAGCACATCGAGTTCACGCTCGGCCATCTGGAGAATCGCCGCGGCGGCAAGACCGCGCTCGAAAATGGCTCGCAACTGGCCCACAGCGAGATCTACCTGCGCTACGGCCGCGAGCGCGTCGTCTCCTTTCGGCAGGGCAGCGAATGCCCGGTCGCACTGATCAGGCTCGCCTTGAAGTATTTCTCGGATGCTGGCCTCCTTCTGCCCGAAGCGATTGCGACGCTCGATACGTTTCTCGACGACGCCAAGGGCTTCGATCACGAACTGCGCGTCCGCGACGACGTCGCGCGCTGGGTCGCCGAGAAACGCGACGTGGCGCGGCGGGAAGAAATCCTGCAAGCCGAGTATCCGAAAGGGATCAAGAGCGCCAATCTCAAGAAGCTCGTCAAGGTGCCTCTCTACGATTATCAAGCGGAAGGCGCCCTCTTCGCCGCCCGCGCCGGCCGCTGTCTCATTGGCGACGAGATGGGTCTCGGCAAGACGATTCAAGCGATCGCCGCGGCCGAGCTGATGGCTCGCCACTTCGGCGTCGAGCGCGTGCTGATCCTGTGCCCGACCTCGCTCAAGCACCAATGGCAGCGCGAAATTGAACGCTTCAGTGAACGGCAAGCCCAGGTCATCGGCGGACTCAAGCCGCAGCGCTGGGCGCAATTCGCTCAGGCGTCGCCGATCAAGATCATGAACTATGACACCGTGCACGCCGATCTTGATCTGATCGCGCAGTGGGCGCCGGACCTCGTCATTCTCGACGAGGCCCAGCGCATCAAGAACTGGAATACACGTGTCGCCCGCAGCGTCAAAAAGATCGACACGCCGTATGCGATCGTCCTCACGGGCACGCCGCTGGAGAATCGCCTGGAGGAGCTGATCTCGATCGTGCAGTTCGTCGATCGCCATCGTCTGGGCCCGACTTTTCGCCTGCTCGAAGATCATCAGGTCCGCGATGACGTCGGCAAAGTCATCGGCTACACCAAGCTCGACCAGATCGGCAAGACGCTGGCCCCGATTCTTTTGCGCCGCAGGAAAGCGGAAGTGCTCAGTCAACTGCCGGAGCGCGTGGATAAGAACTTGTTCGTACCGATGACGCAGCTGCAAATGCAGTATCACGACGAGAACAAGGAGACCGTCGCCCGCATCGTGCTCAAATGGCGACGCTATCAATACCTGTCCGAGACCGACAAGCAACGCCTGATGATCGCGCTGCAGAACATGCGCATGTCGTGCGACGGCTCGTATCTTCTGGATCAATCGACCAACGAGGGCTTCAAGGCGGCCGAGCTTTCGGCGCAGCTCGACGAGTTGTTTACCGACGCCGACATGAAGGCCGTTGTGTTCAGTCAATGGCTGCGCATGCACGAGGTGCTGGTGCGCGAACTGCAAGCGAAGAAGGATTGGAGCCACGTGCTCTTCCACGGCGGTGTGCCGTCGGTCAAGCGCCGTGACCTCGTCGATCGCTTTCGCGAAGACCCGAAGTGCCGGCTCTTCCTGGCGACCGACGCGGGCGGCGTGGGCTTGAATCTGCAATTCGCCTCCGTCGTCGTCAACATGGATTTGCCGTGGAATCCCGCAGTGCTCGAACAGCGCATCGGCCGTGTGCATCGACTCGGACAAAAGCGCTCGGTGCAGGTCATCAATTTCGTCGCCAAGGGAACGATTGAGGAGAGCATGCTGAGCGTGCTCAAGTTCAAGAAGTCGCTCTTCGCCGGCGTGCTCGACGGCGGCGAGGCGGACATCCGTTTCGGCGGCACGCGGCTCACCAAGTTCATGCAGACCGTCGAGGAGACGACGAAATCGATTCCCGCGTCGCAACCGGGCGACACCGACTCCAACAGCGCGCGCGCGATCAGCAAGCTCGCCGCCGCGCCGACCATAGTCACGACGCCGGGCGGCGATCCATGGAGCGGGCTGGTGCAGACGGGCCTGGCGTTTCTGCAAAATCTGTCCGCGGTCGCTGGAGCGTCGCAAGGCAATGCGCCATCAAACCCGTTCGTCACGCGCGACGAGAGCACGGGGGCGCCGTATCTCAAGCTGCCGATGCCCGATCCGCAAACGCTGCAGCAATTGATGACGGCGCTATCGGCGCTGCTGCCTCGATCGTAGAAATTCAGCTCACGCAAAGGCGCAAAGGCGCAAAGAAAATTGGCAGGCATCGCCCCTGCATTTCTTTGCGCCTTTGCGCCTTTGCGTGAGCTTGTCTTGAGCACCGTCGTGTGTGCCGATAGGATGAAGGTAACTTCGCCGTGCGCACCGCCGGGAACAGCCGATGAGCGATCAAGAGAAAACTGGGCTGGGCAACTACTTCGTCGCCAACTATCCGCCGTTCTCCGCGTGGACTGCCAACTCGTTGCCCGACGCCTTCGCCGCGCTCGACGCGCCGCCGCGACCGAGCACGCCGCTTGGGCTTTATCTGCACATCCCGTTTTGCCGTAAGCGCTGCAAGTTTTGCTACTTTCGCGTCTACACCGACAAGAACGCCCGCGATGTGGACGTCTATCTCGATGCGTTGACGAAGGAGCTGGAGCTTTATCGCCAAAGGCCGATCGTGCGCGACCGCAAGCTGCACTTCGTCTACTTCGGCGGCGGCACGCCGTCGTACTTGAGCGCGACGCAATTGCGCGATCTCTTCGGCCGCGTGCAGGCGCTGTTCCCCTGGCACGACGCGGCCGAGGTTACCTTTGAGTGCGAGCCAGGGACGCTGCAGCAGCACAAACTCGACGCGCTGAAGCAAGTCGGCATCACGCGTTTGAGCCTGGGCATCGAGAACTTCAACGACAAGATCCTCGAATCGAACGGCCGGGCACATCTGTCCGCCGAGATTTTTCGCGCCTATCAATGGGCGCGCGATCTGCAATTCGCGCAGATCAATATCGATTTGATCGCGGGCATGGTCGGCGAAACGTGGGACAACTGGCGCGATTGCGTGCGCAAGACGATCGAACTCGCGCCGGACAGCGTCACGGTCTATCAGATGGAGCTGCCGTACAACACGGTGTTCTCGAACGAACTGGCGCGTTCCTCCCCTCTCCCCCTGTATTCAGGGGGAGAGGGGCCGGGGGTGAGGGGGCGGCCCACGCAGAGTCGTGACGCCGCCGCGACCGATGCTGCACCCCTCACCCCCGGCCCCTCTCCCCTGAGTACAGGGGAGAGGGGAGGAACAAGTCACGCGGTCGACCCAGCTACAATCGCGGATTGGCCGACCAAGCGGGCCTGGGTCGATTACGCCTTCGCGGAAATGTCGGCCGCGGGTTATTCCGTATCGAGCGCCTACACCATGGTGCGCGACCCAGCCCGGACGAAGTTCGTCTATCGCGACAGTCTTTGGCGCGGCGCCGACATGCTCGGCACCGGCGTTGCGTCGTTCGGGCACGTCAGCGGCGTGCATGTGCAGAACGTCGATCGCTGGGAGCAATACGTTGAGATGCTGCAAAAAGGCGAACTGCCGCTGGGCCGAGCGTTGCGGGTCGCGCCCGGCCAATTGCTGCGCCGCGAGATGATGTTGCAGCTCAAAACGGGCCGGCTGAACGCCGACTATTTCCGCGCCAAGTTCGGCCAGGACATCCTCAGCACATTCGCTGACGGCTTTGGACAATTGCAGAACGACGGCTTCCTGACCGTCGCGGGTGGCAATGTGGAACTCACGCGCGCGGGATTGCTGCAAGTGGATCGTTTGTTGCCGGCGTTTTTTGAGGCGGAGCATCGCGGGACGAGGTACACCTGATTCGTTTAGCGCGCGCATGGCGCCATGCGAGCGCTAAACGAAATGAATCATGGGTTGATGATGCCGGACGTGCTTACTTTCATGATGGGCAAATTTGAAGCCGCCCTCCCCGCGGACCGCCGCTACGCGCGCAATCACATGTGGTGTATGTCAGTCGAAGGCGGCATTCGCTTCGGCTTCACGACCTACGCGGTTCGCCTGATGCAGGACGTTTACTTCCTCGATTGGGAAGTCAATCCCGGCGATGCGCTCGCTCTCAAGCAGAAGATCGGGCACATCGAAACGTCCAAGGCGATGTCCGATCTCTTTGCCCCGATCGCCGGCACGCTCGTCCGCTTCAACGCGGAGTTGCTGAATGATCCGTCCGCGATCAACGTCGATATGTACGGCAATGGCTGGCTGTTCGAACTGGCGGGCGCGGAGACGGACACGCTGAGCGTGCAAGAATATCATGATTTCCTTGCTGCCGGCTGGGAAAAAACGCAGAATATGCTCAAGGGCCATATGTAATCAATTGCCGCTTGCGGCGTAGCATGTACTCTTGCTGCGCCGCAAGCGGCTGGAATCGAGTCATTCATGAGCCGGAATCGTCTGACTGTCGTACTGTCGCAAGCCCAGGGTAAGCACCCGATCAAGCGGGCCCTGGAAGAATCGATCGTTGCCGCGCTTATCATGGAATCGGGGCTGGAGGTTTCCGTTGTCCCGTACCTGTATGATCTTGGACCGGATCACACGGGCCGGCTGTTTCTCGAATCGATTCGCGGCGACATGGTGCTCTTGAGTTGGCTGTTCCCGCGCGCCGCCTACTGGGTGCTCGATCGCGACGGCATCAAGGGGCAATGGGGCGAGTCGCAATTGAAGTCGCCTCACGCGGACGATGACGAAGAGGCGGGTGAACCCCCTCCGCCGAAAGGCATCGGCGCGCTCGATGTGCCCGGCCGGCACATCTATTGCCTCGACCTGCGCGATTTCAATCAGCACGACCCGTACGTCAACGAGATTCGCCGCATCGCTCAGGAGTGCCAGGAACGCCATGACAAGAAGCACGCCGAAAAAGCAACGGCGCATGCGCCGCTCGTGCAACTCGGCCTCAACCTGGGCAACGGGGCAAGCCCAGGGACGGCTGTCCCTGGGCTTTTCCTGCAGCCCGCGGGCCGGCGCTGGTATCCCGTCATCGATTACAGCCGTTGCACGAATTGCATGGAGTGCATCGACTTCTGCCTCTTTGGCGTCTACGGCGTCGATGGACTGGAGCGGATCCTGGTCGAGAATCAGGACAACTGTAAGAAGGGTTGCCCCGCGTGCAGCCGCGTGTGTCCGGAGCAGGCGATCATGTTCCCGGATTACAAGACCCCCGCGATCGCCGGCGCTCCCGTCGGCGCGATCGGCAATCTCAAGATCGATCTGACCAAGCTCTTCGGCGGCGCGGAAAAAGACGCCTTGTCGCAAGCCGTCGAGGAACGCGATCGCGAACTCGTCGCCGACGGCAGGCACGCGGTCGGCGCCAGTGTCGGCATCCCCAAACGGCAAGACAAGAGCGTCAACCAGCCGAAAGACGATCTCGACAACTTGATCGATGCCCTTGATTCGCTGGAGTTGTGAGACGAACGACTTCCAGCCAGGATCCCGATCAATTCCCGAGAACTAGCGATTTCACACTTACCCACTCTCCTTCGTGCCCCACTGGCGTCGGATCGAAACGCAAGCCCGTGATGTGGCCACGATACGTCTTCGCCTTCGCAAAAAGGTCCACCTCGTAGACGCGAACCTTGGCGTCGCCGACGATTGGAAAGCGGACGCTGTTCTCCTCCTTGAAATCGGGTTCGTCGAGCGTTGTCCAATAGATTTGCGCGCTCTTCTCCTTCGTCTGATACGTCGCTTCGATGCGCAGCTTCGGCGCGTCCGCGGCGGCGAAGAACGTCGCGGGGCCAAGCATCTGCGGGTCGTCTTTGTCGAGCGTCACCTTCAATTCGCCCGCGATCGGCCAACCAGCGTCCGAAGAGTTGATGAAGTACCATCCCTGGCGATCGGCGCGAAAATGATACGCAGGCGGCGCCGGTCGTTTGGCGTGCTTGACGACGTGGGCGCGGATGTCCGCAAGTCTGCCGAGGATAAGAACATATTCGTATTCATGAACGATGTTGTGATCGATGATCTCCTGACGATGCGGCGCGATGTAGCCGGCGGATTCGTCCTTCGGCCCGCCGCGCCCCGGCTTGCCCGCGAAGCCGCCGATGAAGCGATATACGCCCGGATGCCAGACGCCCAGGCCCCAGCCGTCGTCATCGACGTGGGCGGCCCAGCACTCGGTCGCGAGCCAATGCATCCACGGGCCTTTGTTGTCCTTCGGCCGCGTGATCTGCGACAGCGTGTCGTCGGTGAATGGCTGATCGCCCTTGTAGGTCATCAGGCGATGGTACGGCGCGTTCGTGTAAACGGCCGGCAATTCCTGGGTGCGGGCGGTGTATTGCGTCTGGTCGCCGCGCTGATTCGTGAGCCGGCACTTGACGCGCGCCGTGGGGCCGTCGAGGCGAATCCAGGTCTCGAACGTGCATTCAGCGGGTTCATTGTCGAGCGGCCATTGCATGGGGATGCACTTGACGTAGAGCGTCTTGCCATCGTTGCTCGAATCAATGACCTTTGATGCGTTCTTGAAATCGTCGCCGCTCTGGATTGGGTTCCAGCCGAGATGCCGCCAATGTTTCGCGGGTTCCTTGTCGCCGACGACGAAGGGGACGGGGCCGGAGTAATACGACATCTGGATCTGCCGGCCGAAGTCGAAGCTGTTGACGACGTTCTTGTCTTGCTTCGACGGCGCGAGGTAGGTAATGGCGCCGCCGCAGTCGAGATCGATGCCGAGCTTGATCGTGCCGTTGTCGAGGAATTCGATTTGTTTAGCCGCAATACCGTTCGTCTACGCGCAAGTCACAGCCATCTGGTAACTTGTGTTTGCTTAAGACCAAGTTCTCAGAATGGCGGTGACTATGACGCGGCAAGGAAGCTGCTGGGAAGCGTTCCCAGATGATGAC
>SYHD01000221.1 GCA_005799265.1 Planctomycetia bacterium
CCTCACCCCCGACCCCTCTCCCCCTGAGTACAGGGGGAGAGGGGAGGTGAACGGTTACCAAACGAACTTTGGATTCGCGACGGGCGAATGCACCATCACGGAGTCTTGATCTCGCTTACGAGCTTCTTGAACTCCGGACGCGAGCGCACGGCCTCAAGATCGGGATCGACGGCCAGCTTCCGTCGGTCCTCGGGCGACTTGAAGAGGCCCGCCGCGTGCGCGCCGCTGAGCAGCTTCACCGACGCTGCCGTGTAATCGGCCGCCAACTTCTGGCGCTCGGACGCCGGCAGTTTCGTGTCCGCTTCCACGGCCGCAACCGCGAGCGAATAGACGCACGCAAAGCTATACATCGCTCCGGGAGTCTTCACCAGCGGCAACAACAAGGCGGCTTCCTTGGTTGCTTCGACATGCTTGCCCGCCCGCGCCAGTGTCGCCGCGCGCGGAAGTTGCAGCAGCGGCCTGTCCTTCTCCTGTGTCAGGGCGATAGCGCGATTCCAATCCGCAAGCGCGTCGGCATGATTTTTCAACGCCGTCAACGCCTTGGCTCGACCCATGTGAGCGTCGCGCAGCGCTTCTTTGACCGACGCGCTGTTTGGAGTCTTCACCTTGCTGGCGTCGAGCATCGCCAGCGCCTGCGTGTAAAGCGGCTGCGCTTCCATAGGTTTGCCGACGAACAGCGTCAGATTACCGAGGTTGCTGAAGGTCGTCGACAAACCGACGGCGAAATCGACCTCGTTGGGATAGGCCGCGACGAGCTGCTCCCAGATCGTTTTTGCTTTGTGGTAGACTTCGAAGGCTTTGTCGGTCTTGCTTTCTTGATAATACAGCAAGCCCAGGCCGTTGAGAGCTTGCGCCTGTCTGGCGCGGAGGTCGGGAGCTTTGGCGGATAGCTTCTCCAGTATCTGGATGGCTTCCAGATACGCGGCCTCCGCTTCCTTGCCGTGATGGTGCGATCGGCCAACCTCGCCGAGCGCGAAGAGCCCCCCCGCGAGGTTGCTCTCGAACGCTAGATCATCCTTTTGCACAAGGACCAGCTTGCGCTGCGTCGCCACCGCTTGCAGAGCGGCCTCGTCGGCTTTCTTCGCGTTGGCCGTTTCGCGATAGGCGCGCGCGATGGCCGCGTAGGTCTCGGCGAGCATCTTGTGGAAGTCGGTATGAGTGGGGTGTCTTTCCATCAGCGCCTTCCAGATGCGCGCCGCCTCCTCGTAGCCTGCGGCTTCGTCGCCGTGTGCCGGGCCGCCCTGCGTTTGCAGATCGCCAAGATTGAAGTGGGTGCGGGCGAGATCATCCTGATACTGGCTGATGTACGGATGCGCGTCGGCAAGCTGCTTTTGAATCTTGAGCGCCGCCTGGTATTCCGCTGCGGCGTCTTTGCCGATCGACTTGAAGAGCACGGCTCGATTGTTATGGCTTGTTGCCAGCTCGCGTTGATATAGTGCAACTTCCGGATGGGCCTCGACAAGCGCCTGCCGCGCGGCGAGAGCGGCCGCATAGATTTTCTCCGCTTCCGGGAGCTGGCGATTGTCTTGATAGACGTTACCCAGGCCGAGCTGGCTGCGCGACAGCCCAACCCGAAAATGTTCCTCCTTGGCGTTGTGCTGCAATAACTGTTCCCAAACGCCGATGGCTTTTCCGTAAAACTCCTCGGCTTTGTCGGCCTTGCGGAGTTGCCGATAAACTCGGCCGAGGTGATGATAGCACGCCGCCAGTTCGCTCTTGTAATCAAGATTCGCCTCGTTTGTGGGCAGTGTCTGGAACAACTCGGCCGCCTCCTCCAACAGCTTGATCGCTTTGGGCTTGGAGTCGATGTCGGCCGTGATCAGCGCGAGCCGCAATGTTGCCGTGCCCAACTCGCCTTGATAGGTAGGATTGCCGGCGTGGACCTTGAGAAACTTTGCGTAGTACCTAGCCGCCGTTTCGAGCAGCTCCTTGCGCAACGGCTGCATGCCCGGCTCGTTCAGTAATCGTTGTTCGCTCACCGAGATGAAATAGCGATCCACCGCCCGGCGCGCGAGAAGATAATTCTCCTCGACCTTCTCCTTTTGCTTGCGAACCTCCTTCTCCTGCTCTTGCGCGTGCTCTTTGGCGACGCGCTCACGATCCTTCGCCTTGCGTTCGCGGTCGTTGGCGGCCGTCAACAGAAAGTTCACGACGATCAGACCCACCAGCGTAACCAGCACCGCCGACGCCGCACCTGTCACCATCGTCGCATGACGGCCGATCCAGCGGCGCGTCCTGACCGTCCACGGCTCCGGCCACGCGGTCACGGGTTCATCCGCAAGCCAATGTTCGAGGTCGTCCGCGAGTTCGCGCGGCGACGCATAGCGATCCGCGGGATTCAGGGCCATCGCCTTCATGCATACGGCTTCGAGCGGCGCGGGTACATCGCTTTTTACCTCGCGCGCTCTAAGAATCTCCCCTCGCTGGACCTTACGTAGTATGGTGCCGACGTCGCTGTTGCCGATGGGCGATTTGCCGGTGAGCACGCAGAATAGCGTCGCGCCGAGGCTGTAAATGTCGCTGGCGGGGCCGAGTAGATCGAGTCGGCCGGCGGCTTGCTCCGGGCTCATGAATTGCGGCGTGCCGACTGCGGCCCCGGCGATCGTCTCGGAGGCCGAGCTGAGTGAGGCCGGGATGAGCGAGCCTTCGCCGGCGTTGGTCGCGATCGCGCCTTGGGCCGGTTCGCCAAGTACCTTCGCGAGCCCCCAATCAACGACGATCGTCTCGCCGTATTTGCCGAGCATGACGTTGGCCGGCTTCAGATCGCGATGGATAATGCCGCGGGAGTGGGCGTAGCTGATGGCGTCGCAGACCTCGAGAAACCGGCGCAGCAAGGAGCGCAGAATCACCACGCGCTGGCCCGAGTTCAGGCTTGCCGGGTCCGCCTTGTGAAATTGGTCGATCGCATCCTTGAGGCTGTCGCCGCGGATGAAACGCATCGCATAATAAGGCCGGCCATCCGGATAGACGCCGAGCCCGTAGACCGGCACGATGCCCGGATGCTCCAGTCCGCCGGTGATCTCCGCTTCGATCATGAAGCGATCTCGGCTATCCTTGTGGTCCGCCTGCCTCTCCAGGATCTCCTTGAGCGCGACCTCGCGATTCAGCTCCTCGTCGCGCGCGACAAATACTTCGCCCAGGCCCCCTTTGGCGTGAGGCCGCACGATGCGAAAGCGCATGCCGGTCGTCGGCCGCGCCGTGCTCTGCGAGGGGGCGATGGTCGCGTACCTATCGGCCGCGTGGGCCGGCACATGAGCAAGGTTCGCCTGTACGTCGAGGGTCGCATACATATCGGCTGCGCTGGCCGGCACATGAGCAAGGCTCGCCTGTACGTCGAGATCGGCGATCCGTTCGAGGTCGGTGCGCACGTCGACCGCCGCGCTGACGGCGGCCAGGCTCTTTTCGACATCGTCGCCATGTTGCACGAGATGTTTGCGTACGAGAGCGTCGAGCAAGACGCGAGTATCCTCCGCGAGCGCCTTCTGGGATTGAAGAATCTCGCCGAGCGATTTGGTCTTGTCGAACACCCATCCTTGCATGGCCGTGATGAGTTGTTCGCGGCTGATGAAGTCCATCTGCAGCGCCAGGATGCCGAACAAGAGATTATGATCCGCGGCGGGTTGCGGCATGATTCTGACTCCGGTAGATGGTTGCGAAGCACGCGTCTCATCAAGCCTCATGCTGGCGGAAAAAAAACACCTTCGTGAATGAATGGAGTCCGCCATCACACGCGCTGAAGCAAGTCGATCGCCAGACCCGCGCTCGTGATCCGAGCGATGTATGTGCGACGGATCAGTCTTGCACCACGCAAGCGGATCGGTCCCAGATGGAGCAGGAAGATGTTTTCGCCCTCAAGATAGCCTGCAGGTTCGCCTCGGATCGCACGACGGTCACTTCCCTTCCAGGACCATAACCGGATCGAACGGCACCGGCGTCTCGACCAGGCAGTCGACCGTGCGCGACAGGAGCAGCAGGGCGGGGCCATCGTTGGGGTAGTCGATTACCAGTTGGCCGAGGATGCGGCAGGCCTGGCGGAATTCTCCTTTGGTGAAGAGTTGCCAGGCTTCTTCGTAGCCTTTTTTCAAGGAGGCCCAAGATTTGTCGCCGGTACCGACGAGTTCGAAGAGCGTCACCGGCTGTGCGATGTTAACGACGCGGACCTGGCAGAGTCGGCGGGCGTCATGGCTGCCGTCGAGCAAGGCGTAGGTGGCATCGGTGATGAGGAGCCACGACTTGAGGTACTTCGTGCAGCCCTGGACTCGGCTCGCCAGATTGACGGTGTTGCCCAGAGGGCCGTACTTGAATTTCAATTTCGACCCGACGTTGCCGACCACGGCTGCTCCGCTGTTGATGCCGATGCCGAAGTTCAACGGTTCCTCGAGAACGGGCTGCCAGCGTTCGTTGAGGCGAGGCAAGCTCTGGAACATGGCGAGCGCGGCCGCACAGGCGCGCGCGGCGTGATCGGGCTGATCTTCCGGAGCGCCCCACATCGCCATCACTGCATCGCCGACGTAATCGACGACCACGCCGTCGCGGTCTTGCACGCATTGCGTCAATACCCCCATAACATCGGAGAGCCATTCGACCGCTCTGTCGGGACCAAGACGTTCCGTGATGCGGCTGAAACCGCTGATATCGCAGAAGAGGATCGTGACTATCGTATCGCGGCCTTCGAGCAATTCAGGATGATCGGCGAGCTTGGCGCCGAGACGTTGGCCGAAATACTGCTCCATATTCAGGCGTGCTTGCAAGGCGGCGCGTTCCTGATCGACCCGCGCGAGCCCGGAGGCGATGCCGCTGGCGAGAACCTCAACGAGCATCGCTTCGAGCTGCGAGATCGGATCGAGTGCCTTGGCGCCGGTGAGCCGGCGTTCGCCGTAAACGGCGCCGATGACCGTCCCCTTGCGGTCGAGTATCGGGGCGGCAACGATGGCTTCGAGGCCCAACGTCGAGGAGGTCAGGTCGGGAACCTGCCAGAATGTCTTCTTCTCGCGCAGCACGTTGTTCAAAACGCGGCTGCTCGGCCGCCACTCCTGCGGCGTCGATTTGCGCGAACGGAGTTCGAGTGCCTTCTCCTGCCATTGGCCGTTGACGTACAGCAGTACGCGGCCTGAATCGAGGTTGACGAGGTCTACTAGCGCCTTCGCCCCCTTGGCGTAGAAGTCCTCCGAACCGGCGGCGCTATGCAATAGCCCGATAAACGCCTGGATCCACGACATCAGATGTCCAGTGTCCATCGTCGCGCGCCCGTCGTCGCGCTCCAGGGTGGCCTGCATGCCAAGCAGGAGCGAGCCCGCCCCCGGCGCCAGGCTCGCCATCGGCAGGCTCTGCATCATCTGGTCGTCTTCGCTCGGCTGGACACGCAGCACCTTGCGGCCGACCCTCAGCACGATCGGCAATGTCACCTTGCACGAATCGCCGGGGACGAGGTTTTGATCGTTGGGCAAGCCGACCATCAGCTTGTTGCTTCGGTTGCCAAGCAGGAATTGGCCGTCGGTCAAGGGTTCGACGCTCAGGTGTTGGCGAGAGATTGTGATGTCGTCAAGGGGAGCGATGACGACGCGCCAGACGTTGTTGGCGAGGGTGTGCGACGGCTGCTTCTCGTCCTTGGTCTGCTGCCGGCCGATCTCAGCTTTGCCCATAAGATCGGCGATGTAGACGTGTCCGCTGTCGTAGACGCGCAACTGCCAACGATTGTTCATGATGCCATCCGCTCTTCGGGTCGCCCAAGCGCCTCAACAAGTCTCTCGTGTATTATAGATAGGGAGTGGACGAATGGAATTCCGATTGTTTTCGACAAGGCGTGCCTGGAGCACCGGCCTATTCGATGCCCTTGCCCGCGCCACGCCGGGGACGATTGGGACCACTGGGAGACAGGCTACCCATCAATCACCCGCCTCGGCTTGAATGAAGACCAAGACGTGCTTATCATGAAGACACGGACAGGCCGTACACGCGACATGTGCAGGACTCTCTCATGGTCAGACTGAGCATCTGGGCCGACAGCCGGCTCGAAATTGATCGGCACAAATGGATCGAAAGCCAGCGTGCCGGCTTCGACAAGGGGGAGGTCGCGGTCTGCGACTGGATCGGCGCCCATTGGCAAGGCTACCTGCGCGCCAAATGGCTGGAGCATCTGCAGGGCAGCGCCTTCTGGATCGAACTCGATCGCGCCAATTACGGCAAACTGCAAACCGACTTTCGCGACAGGGAACTACTCTTGGATCGCATCATCGATCGCTTCAAGGCCGGTCAGGAAAACTTGCACATCATTCTCTGGGCCCTCGACTGGCACATCCCGATGGACGACGTCCTCGACATTCTCGAAGCTCTCGACGTCAACAGCTCACGTCTGGTCTATCAATTCCATGGCTGATGCCAGTGACCTGGCGCGTCGCTACCGGCGCCCGAAAATCCGACAAAAATCTGAAAGCAAGGAACTTTTTCGCCAACGGCTCGTCAAACTTTGCGTCATGAGATGTAAGAGCGATGTCCCCTTCACACAAGGAGTCGATACATGATACGTCTTTCCGCAATCGCGTGCGCCCTGTTGGCCTGTGCGTTCCTCCTGAACACCGCGTCCGAAGGCGCTCAGCAGAAAAACCAGATGGTCAAGGGCACCATCAAGGAGGTGCAGACCGACAAGGACGTGCTGATCATCCTGCAAAATGTCAAGAAGGACAAGGTCGATCGCGAACTCAGCATCGAGCAGACGACCGAATTCATCGTCACCAGGGCAGGCGTCACGAAGACCGCCACCGGTTCCGCGGGCTTGAAGCTCCTCGAAGGCGCGAAGGGCGCCATGGTCAACGTGAAATGCGACAAAGACGTGAAAGTGTTGCAAGTGAAGGCAACGATCAAGTAGAGTAGGCATCACGCTAGGCCTGATGGCTTCTTGGCACATGGCGCGGCTCGCACCCACCGGACCACGCCCGTTTTTCTCATTCATTCCTGCCGAGCTTGTTTTTCTTCTCGGAACGCAGAAACAGTTTTGGGGGCGCGACCTGAAATCAGGTCCCGCCCCCAAAGTCGTTCGTTGGGTGTGCTCGGCTCGCCAACGGGGTTCCATCCGGCTACGATGGAAGATAATCCCCATGAGGTGAGCCATGAATCAAAGATGTCTGCTGCCGCTGGTTGCGTCCCTCTTCCTGATAGCGCTTGCGGATCTGCCCGCCGGCGACGTCACCAAGCCGCCCGAAGGCTTCAAATCGATCTTCAACGGCAAGGATCTCAAGGGCTGGGACGGCCTCGTCAAATATTGGTCGGTCGAGGATGGCGCCCTCACTGGCGTCGCCGACGGCAAGCTCGATTACAATCGCTTCATCGTCTGGCGCGGCGGCAAGCTTAAGAACTTCGAGCTGCGCGTCAAAGTCAAGGTCACTGCCAAGGGCAACAGCGGCATCAACTATCGTTCGACTGAACGTCCCGACCTCGGCGAATCGGTCGTTACCGGCTATCAGTGCGACGTCGTGCCCAACCGCGCCGATTACAACGGCATGCTCTACGAAGAACGCGGCCGACGCATCCTGGCCCACACCGGCGAGAAGGTCATCATCGACAAGGACGGCCAACCGTGGGTCGTCGGCGCGTTCCCGCTCAAGGAATTCAAGCCCGATGAATGGCACGATTTCCACGTTTTGGTTCGCGGCAATCATCACCAGCACTGGATCGACGCCCATCCGACCGTGGACGTGATCGACCTCGACGAAAAGGGCCGCAAGCTCGAAGGCGTGCTCGCTTTGCAAGTTCACGTCGGGCCGGCCATGAAGATTCAGTATAAGGACTTTTTCTTAAAGCACCTGCCTGACGACCTCGCGCTCATCACGCCGGAGATGGCGAAGATCCCGGCCAGCGCGGTCAAGGTGGTTCCGCAAGGGAAGGACAAGGCGAAGAAGCCGAATGCGAAATGAGTCCTCGGATATGGCCGACACGAATTCGCAACTGTCGCTGCTGCCGGATTTGTTGCAGCGCGCCGCGTCGGGCGAGGACGCGGCGCTCGACGCCCTGTTGCGGCACTGCGGCGATCGCTTGACGCTGTTGACGCGGCGCATGCTGGGCGACTTCCAGCGCGTGCGCCGCTGGGCGGAGACGGACGATGTTTTACAGAGCGCCCTCATTCGTCTCGTCGGCGCCTTGCGTGACGTGAAGCCGGCGACGCCGCGCGATTTTCTCGCGTTGGCGGCGTTGCAGATTCGCCGCGAATTGTTGGACCTGGCGCGCCGCCATTATGGCCCGCACGGCATCGGCGCCAACCATGAGAGCCAGGCCGACGGCGATGCCCGGAACGATCCGTCGGACGTTCGCGACGAGCCGAGCTCACTGGCGCAATGGACCGAACTGCACGAGCAGATTGGTGCGCTGCCTGACGAGGAACGCGAAGTCGTTGGCCTAATTTTTTACCAGGGAATGTCGCAAATGGAGGCGGCTGAACTCCTCGGTATTTCGCTACGCACGCTGCAAAGGCGTTGGCACGACGCGCTCGGCAAATTGCATCGCGTGTGGAATCGTGATTAGATTGTTTTCGTTGAGGGAGGGCCATGAACACTGTACGAATCGCATTGTGTTTGTGCGCCGCGATCGCCTTTGCTTTCGTGCTCGCGGAGATTGAGTCGTCCGCGGCGCAAAAGAAGAAGGACGTGCCCAAGAAGAAGAAAACGCCAAAGGCCGCGCCGTTTCCGACTGGCGGCCCCTACCACGGCTATGGCGGCGCCGCCACCGGGGGAGCAGGATATCCCACCGTCGAGGTACGCACCTATCCGGAACTGCGTGACGCTCTGCTCAAAGGGAACGCCGTCATCGTCGTCAAGGCACGCGAGATCTTCATCCCGGAACGGATCGAGTCGCAGGCCAGCAACATCACTCTCGACGGCCAAGGAGCGACCCTGCGCGGCGACGGCATCAAGAACCGCGTCATGCAGATGCTCAAGTTCCACAAGGGCCGCAACTACATCGTCAAAAACGTCCGCCTGCGCAATGCCGGCGACAACATCGCCTTCTACGGCGGCGCTCATGACATCGTCATCGATCACGTCTCCAGCACCGGCGCCGGCGACGACGGCATCACCATTTCCAACGACGCCCATAGCGCCACCATCACGCACTGTTTTCTGGCCGGCAACACCCGCGCCATCTTCTGCAAGTATGGCAAGACTGACAAGATCACCATCGATCACTGCATCGTCAGCAAACTGTGGATGCGGGCGCCGTTGCTCGACAAGATCAAGGCGTTCGACGTGCGTAACAACCTGATCCAAGAATGGCGCGTCATGGGCATCAGGCTCTCGGGCGACAACTGCAACGGCAACATCATGGGCAACATCTTCTTCACGCCCAGCGATTCCAAGGGCGCCTTGAATCGCCGCTCCATTGTTTTCGCCAACAACCAGGGCATCGGCGACGTTTACATCGCCGACAATGATTTCCGCGGCTGCTTCGAGGCGAAGATCAAGAGCACGACCAAGACGCCGTTAGTCACGCCGCCGATCGTGCCCGCGTACAGCACGGATCTGCCCAGGCTGGAGAAGTCGCTGCTCTCGGAAACGGTAGGCGCCGGCTGCATGCCGCGCGATACCGTTGACAAGGCATACATGGCCGTGAAAGAATGGCCATTGAACCCGGACAATCCGTTTCGCATTCCCAAGACCGGAGCACCGTTGCCGGAGCGTTGAGAGAACGCCGCCAGCCGCAGATTGCAAACATGCCGACAAGCATCCACATCGACGATCTGATGCATCGCTGGGAGGACGTGCGCCGGCGCGGCGCGAAGCCGTCGCTGGAGGAGTTGTGCGCCGATTGCCCACACCTTGTCGCCGAGCTACGTGCGCGTATGGACGTGGTCATGGCGATGGAGCAGATCATGGGCGTCACCGATCATGATCCGCGCAAGACGATGGCCGACCCGACCGTCCCCATCGTAGCGCACGTCATGCCGGCGATTCCGGGATACGAAATTATTCGTATAATCGATCAGGGCGGCATGGGCGTCGTCTATGAAGCCAGACAGCTCAAGCTCGGCCGTACGGTCGCGCTCAAGATGATTTCCAGCCTGCACTTGCGTGCGCAGCTCGTGGCACGCTTCAGCGCCGAGGCGGCGGCGGCGGCGCGCTTGCAGCATCCCAACTTCGTGCAGATCTTCGAGGTTGGCCAAGTCAACGGACGGCCGTTTTATTCGATGGAGTACGTTCCCGGCGGCAGCCTCGCCGAGCGTTTGAGGGGCAAGCCCTTCACGCCGCGCGACGCCGCTCAGCTTATCGAGACGATCGCCCGCGCGGTGCACGCCGCGCACGGGCGCGACATCGTGCATCGCGATCTCAAGCCAGCCAACATCATGCTGACGGCCGACGGCACGCCGAAAATCGCGGACTTCGGCCTCGCCAAGCGTCTCGACGACGATTCAGGACACACACACACCGGCGAAGTCCTCGGCACGCCGAGCTACATGGCCCCGGAACAGGCGGAGGGCAACAAAAGCGCGATCGGCCCGGCAACCGACGTTTACGCGGTGGGCGCCATTCTCTACGAACTCCTCGCGGGCAAACCGCCGTTTCTGGGAACGAGTCCACTCGATGCGCTGCGGCAGGTCGTGTCCACGGAGCCGATTGCGCCCTCGCAACTCGCTCCGGCGTTGCCGCGCGACCTCGAAGCGATTTGTCTGAAATGTCTGGAAAAAGCGCCGGCCCACCGCTATGTGACGGCGGAAACGCTGGCCGATGACCTGCGACGCTTTCTCGACGGTCAGCCCGTGACGGCACGGCACATCGGTTCCCTGCAGCGGCTGTGGAAGACGATTCGCCGACGGCCGCAGGCAGTCGCCCTGGGCGGCGCGCTGGCGGTGCTCGCGCTGGTCCCGGTGTATCTTCTGAGCGAAAATTATCGTGCCCAGCAGCAAGTTCGGGCCAGGGCCACGGAGCAGGCGCCGCTGGTGCGCGAGATCCTGCAGCGCAATTGTTATGAATGTCACGGGCAGAATCCCAGGAAGATCCAGAAGTTCGACATCCTCAATCAGCAACAACTGCTCGACTCCGCGCGCCGCTTTGTCGTGCCGGGCGCGCCGGGGGACTCGCTGCTCATTCAGCGCATCGAGGACGGTTCGATGCCGCCCGAGAAATTGGAGACGCATTTGCCGCGCGTGACCGAGGTGGAGCTGGTTCTCTTGCGCGACTGGATACTTGGAGGCGCGCCGGCCTTGCCAGCCGCGGATATTGCCAGCCCGGCGCCGAGCGTGGTCCCTGATTCACCGGTCGCAGCCAAGACCAAGGCGATCTTCCGGAAGCACTGCTACGAATGCCACAAGTATGACGACGCTCAAGGCGGCATCAAGATTTTGCATCACCGCCTGCTTGTGTCGGTCCGCAAGGTCGTCGTCCCCGGCGACCCGGAAAAGTCGAAACTGTTGCAGCTCTTGACGACCGAGGACGACGAGGTGCGCATGCCGCGCGACGCCCTGCCTCTATCCGCACAGGATATCGGCACGATTCGCCGCTGGATCGAAGAGGGAGCGCCGCCGTTTCCGAAGGGCGAGTGAACACACGCATGACCGAATCGCTGACCGACGAACGCGCGCACGCGGCGGGGAACTGGCGGCTGTCAGCCTGGTGCGTCGTCGCGGCGTTCGGCGCCTATTTTTGTATGTACGGTTTTCGACAACCCTACACCGTCGCTTCGTACGAAGAGCCGTGGTGGTGGGGGATGAAAGCCAAAGATCTTCTCGTGATCGCCCAGGTGCTCGGCTATACCCTGTCGAAATTCATCGGCATCAAAGTCATCGCGGAGATGCCGCCGCCGCGGCGCATCGCGTGGCTGCTGGGATTGATCGCGTCGGCGCAGGCGGCGCTGCTGCTGTTCGCGCTCACGCCGTCGCCGTATCGCATCGTCTGGCTGTTCGTCAATGGGCTGCCGTTGGGCATGGTGTTCGGGCTGGTGATGAGTTTTCTGGAGGGGCGCCGGCACACGGAGGCGTTGACGGCGGGGTTATGCACGAGTTTCATCGTGGCCGACGGCGTGACCAAGAGCATCGGTCAGGAGTTGCTGTCGCGCGATGTATCGGAATGGTGGATGCCCGTAACGGCGGGCCTCCTGTTCGCTCCCGCGCTGTTGTTCTTCACCTGGATGCTGTCGCGCATCCCGGCGCCGTCCGCAGCCGACGTCGCCGCGCGCAGCCGACGCGCGCCGATGAACGGCGCCGAGCGCTGGCAATTTTTTCGACGTTACGCGTTCGGCTTGACGCTGCTTGTGCTGGTGTATCTGCTGGTCTCGGTGCTACGCAGCATTCGTTCGTACTTCGCGCCGGAAATCTGGCGCGGCCTGGGGATCGAGAACACGCCGAGCGTCTTTACGCAATCGGAAATTCCCGTGGGCCTGGGCGTACTTTTTCTGGGCGGCCTGGCGGTGTGCATCCGCGACAATCGCCGGGCGTTCTATGCGGCCATGGCCCTGGCACTCGTCGGCACCATGCTCTTGGGCGCGGCGCTGCTCGGATTTCGCGCCGGGATGCTCTCGCCGCTTGCTTTCATGGTGCTGCATGGCTTGGGAGTCTTCCTCCCTTACGTGGTTTTTCATACAACCGTGTTCGAGCGTCTGATTGCCCTGACGCGCGATCGAGGCAACATCGGTTATCTCATGTACCTGGCCGACGCCTTCGGATACCTGGGCGTCGTCTGCGTACTCCTGGCGAAGAACTTGTTCGCGCCGCCGAGCGACTTTCTCGATTTCTTTGTCGCGGCCACCTGGATCGTCACGGGGGCATGTGTCGTGGGCTTGATTCCGTGTTGGCGCTATTTCGCGGTCCGCCCGGCGCCGCAAGCAGTCGTGGCGGCGACTGCCGATGCTTGAGTGGAGCGGCCATGTCGCGTGCCATCCTATTTCACGGCCCTGGGCGTCCGTTCGAGTGCGTGCAGCATTCGACGCCGACGCCGAGCGGCCAAGAGATGCTCGTGCGCGTCACCTGTTGTACGCTGTGCGCGAGCGATTTGCATACGCACGCGGGTCGGCGCACGGGACCGATGCCGACGGTGCTCGGACATGAGATCGTCGGACGCATCGAGGGATTCGGGCCAATGGCGTCGCGGCAGGACGCGCGGCGGCGCGAACTTGCGGTTGGAGATCGCGTGAGCTGGAGCGTGACGGCGAGTTGCGCCGGCTGCTTTTATTGCGTTGATGGATTACCGCAAAAGTGCGTGACGCTCTTCAAGTATGGTCATGAACGCGCGGAGGGCGAGCGTTGCTTCATCGGCGGTCTGGCGGATCACGTGCTGCTGTTGGCCGGCACGGCGTGCTATCGCGTTCCCGAAACGCTGACGGACACCCAGGCAGCGCCTGCGAATTGCGTGATTGCCACGGCCGCGGCGCTCGTTCGAGGGACCTCTCTAGAGGGCCGCAATGTGCTGATCTTTGGCGCCGGCGCACTAGGCTTGACGGCGAGCGCGATAGCGAGCATGGCCGGCGCAAATTCGGTGATGATTAGCGAGCCTGACCCGACGCGCCGTGAACGCGCGTCGGCGTTCGGCGCGACGCACGTTTTCGCCAATGAGTTCGACGAGTTGAAATCGCGTGTGAACCACGTCACCGAAGGTCGCGGCGCCGATCTCGTGCTGGAGCTGGCCGGCGTTCAAGCGGCCGTCACGGCAGGCTTGAAGTTGGTGCGTATCGGCGGCACGCTCGTTCTCGCCGGGACGGTTTTGCCGACGCCGACCGTCGCGCTCGATCCGGAAGCCGCGGTGCGTCGGATGCTGACGTTGCGAGGCGTCCACAACTATACGCCCGCCGATCTGGGGACCGCGCTCGATTTTCTCGCGGGACCGGGTCGGGCGTTTCCATTTGCCGAGTTAGTTGCCCGGAGCTTTCGCCTGGATGAGGTTGAAGACGCGTTCACATTCGCGCATGCTCATCCTGGTGTTCGCGTTGCCGTGGTTCCGTGACGTAGTTGAGGACTCGATCGATGCAACATGCCGAGATCGTCAACCAGATCATGGAAATGTTCGCCGTCGCCGGTCAAGCCGCCTACTATGGCGAGGCGGTGTCGCAGACGGAGCACGCTCTCCAATCGGCGAACCTGGCTGTGCAAGCGAATGCCGCGAATGAACTCATCGTCGCCGCGCTCTTGCACGACGTTGGCCACATGCTGCGCGGTTCGGATGAAACCACCGCCAAGCGTGGCATCGACGATGTTCATGAGGAACTAGGCGCTGCCTGGCTGGAACGGCACTTCGGCCCGACAGTGACAGGTCCGGTTCGCTTGCATGTGGCGGCCAAGCGCTACCTCTGCGCCGTCGATAGCGCCTATTTGAGTGGGCTCTCGTCCGCATCCCAGTTGAGCCTGAGATTGCAGGGCGGACGGTTTTCCCCCGGCGCAGCGCGCGCGTTTGAATCGGAGCCGCACTTCGTCGAGGCCGTGGCGCTCAGACGTTGGGATGACGCCGCGAAGGTGGCGGGGCTTACGGTGCCAGGACTCGAACACTATCGGGACATGATGGAATCGGTCCTCAGTGAAGGGAGCATCGATGTCACGGGAAGTTGATGTCGCCGTCGTCGGCGCGGGCGTCCTCGGTCTCGCCCATGCGTATCATCTCGCAAATCGCGGGTTGCGCGTCGTCGTATTCGAGCGAACGCCGGTCGCGCAGGGAGCGTCGATCCGCAACTTCGGCATGCTCTGGCCCATCGGTCAGCCGCCGGGGAAGCTCTATCGCCTTGCCCGACGTAGCCTCGAAGTCTGGCGCGGCATCTTGTCCAGTGCCGGCATCGATCATGAACCGGTCGGTTCGCTGCATCTCGCCTATCATGACGACGAGGCCATGGTTTTGAACGAATTCGTGAGTCGCTTCGGACGCGACTATTCGGCTGAAATGCTGACGCCTGCACAGATTGTCAATCGATTCCCCGCAGTTCGCCAGGACGGCCTGCGCGGCGGCATGTTCAGCCCAGTCGAGGTGACGGTCGACGCACGCAAAACTCTGGCCGCGCTGCCGTATTGGTTGCAACGGACCTACGGCGTCGAGTTCGCATTCGGTACCACCGTGCTCGGCTACGATTCGCCGCGCGTGGAAACGACGGCAGGCGAATGGACCGCGCCGCGCATGGTTGTCTGTGCGGGCGTTGATTTTCGCGACCTGGCGCCGCAAGCCTTCATGCAAGCCGGCCTCGTGCCGTGCAAGCTGCAAATGATGCGCTCCCAGGCTTACAGTCGCGCATGCCGTGTTGGCGTCATGCTCGCGGCAGGGTTGACGCTGCGCCATTACCGCGCCTTTGCCGACTGCGTCAGCTTGCCCGCGCTGATCCAGCGATTCGACCGAGAGATGCCAGAGTATGGCCGTTACGGCATCCATGTGCTTCTGTCGCAGAATTCGTCCGGCGAGCTGTTCATCGGCGATTCGCACGAATATGGCAATGTCATCGAGCCGTTCGACAAGGCGGAGATCGACGATCTGATCCTGCGCTACCTGCATACATTCGTCGCGATCCCCGACCTGCGCATCGCCGCCCGTTGGCACGGTATCTACGTCAAGCATCCGACGGAGCCGTACGTCGTCGCCCATCCGCAACCCGGCATGATGGCGGTCGCGGGCGTCGGCGGCAACGGCATGACGCTTTCCTTTGGCCTCGCTGAGCAAACCATCGCCGACTTCGTGAGTTAGCCGGAAGCGCAAGCGACGAATGCTGTGAAATTCCGTCGCTTGCGCGTCCGGCTAACTGGAGAACGCAAATGATCGAGCTCGTCGTCTTCGACATGGCCGGTACCACGCTTTACGACGGCAATGCAGTGAGCGATTGCTTCCGCGCGGCCCTGTCCGCAGTAGGGGTGCATCCTGACCAGAACGCTGTCAATCGCGTCATGGGGTTTCCAAAGCCCGAGGCGATTCGCACGCTGGTAACGGCGGCGCAGCGTTCCTGCACCGAGCGCGAACTCGACGCTGTTCACGCCGACTTTGTGCGGCGCATGAGCGACTATTACGCAACGAATCCAGCCGTGCGCGAAATCCCAGGCGCCAGCGCCGTGTTCGCGACGCTACGCGGTCGAGGCATCAAGGTCGCCCTCAATACCGGCTTCAACCGCGCGATCGTGGACGTAATCCTCGGCCGGCTCGGTTGGACCAAGGTCGTCGACGCCACGGTCGCCAGCGATGAGGTCGCACGCGGACGGCCGTACCCGTACATGATCTTTCGTTTGATGAACCAACTCGAGGTGCTTGATTCGCGGCACGTCGCAAAAGTCGGCGATACGCCCGTCGATCTCGAAGAAGGCCACAACGCCGGCTGTAGTTTGGTGATCGGCGTGACGACAGGCAGCTTCACGCGCGAAGAATTGCTCGTGCATCGGCACACCCACCTTGTCGATTCGGTGTCTGGCGTTGCCGAGATCGTGTTGAAGACTCACGCTTGACGCCAATGACCAACTGAATCGTACGTCTGTGGAACATGGACTCATTGCGGAAGGAACTTGACATGTCGCGCGCATTCTTTGCCCTCGTTTTCGTATTGGCGATCACGGCGTCCGCAACGGCTCAATCTCCTCAGCAGCCCAAGCGGCCCAACATGGTCTTCGTCATGGCGGACGATCTCGGCGTCAACGATCTCTCTTGTTATGGCCGCAAGGATCAGCCGACGCCCAACCTCGATAAGCTAGCCAAGCAAGGGATGCGTTTCACGTCCGCCTATAGCGCGGCGTCGGTCTGTTCGCCGACGCGGGCGGCGATCATGACCGGGCACTCGCCGGCGCGGCTCAGGCTGACGACCTTTCTGCCCGGCCGCAGCGACGCGGTGTCGCAACTTTTGCTGCACCCCGCGATCAATCAGCAACTCCCCGGCAACTTTCGCACGATCGCGGAGTTGTTGCACGCGTCCGGCTATCGCACCGGCATGGTCGGCAAATGGCACCTCGGCGGCAAAGGCTCGTTGCCGACCGATCGCGGCTTCGATTACTATCACGCGGGCCAAGCGCTCACGAAACCGTCCGCGACCGAGGCGGGCAAAGGCGAATACGATCTGACGGAGAAAGCCGAGAAGTTCATCGAAGACAACAAGGCTCGCCCATTCTTCCTGTATCTGTGCCACAACAATCCACACGTCGTTCTCAATGCGAAGGAGGAGCTGATCGCGAAACACAAGGACGCGTTCAATCCCACCTACGCCGCAATGCTCGAGACGCTTGACGATTGCGTGGGCCGCGTGATGGCGAAGCTCGACGCGCTGGGCCTCGCCGAAGATACGATCGTCATCTTCACGTCCGACAACGGCGGGTTGCACGTGCTCGAGTCGCCGCGCACGCCGGCGACGTACAATCGGCCCTTTCGGGCCGGCAAGGGCTTCCTCTATGAAGGCGGCATTCGCATTCCGCTCATCGTGCGTTGGCCGGGCCATATCAAGGGCGACCAGACGACGGATGTGCCGATGATCAGCACCGACTGGACGCCGACGCTGCTGGGCCTTGCGAAGATCGCGGTCAAGGAGAAATTCGAGGGGGCCAATCTCGCGGATCTGTTGCTGCACGGGAAGGCGCCGAGTGCGCGATTGCTCTATTGGCATCAACCTCATTACATGAATCAAGGCGGCCGGCCGGCGGGGGCGATCCGCGATGGCTCGTGGAAGTTGATCGAATCCTACGAGACCGGCGCGTGCGAGTTGTACAACCTCGCCAACGATGTCGGCGAATCCACCGACCTCGCCGCCAAGGAGCCCGCGCGCGTCGCCGACTTGCGCGGCAAGCTCGAAAAATGGCGGCGCGAGGTCGGCGCTCAGGCGAACGCCGCCAATCCCAAGTTCAACGGCAAGGTCTGGAAGCAACTGTATCACGATGTCGATGCGTCGCGGCTCACGCTCGAAGACAAGGCATCCGCCATGGGGACCAGACTAGAGCCGTGGCGTGCTTTGATGGGCGGCGTCCTTGCGAATCCGAAGAAAATGATCGAGCCAAAGGTCGCACCGGGCGCCGGCGCCGTTATCTTGCACGCGCGCGATGCCAAGGTCACGGGCACGAAGCTTCGCTATGAGGATCCGCCCAACAAGGACACGCTCGGATTTTGGGTTAACCAGAATGACTTCGCCGAGTGGAGCTTCGTCGTGCCGAACGCGGGCAAGTTCGAAGTCGAAGTGCTGCAAGCGTGCGGCAACAAGAGCGGCGGTAGCGAAATCCAAATCGTGGTCGGTAACCAAGCGCTGACGATGAAAGTCGCGGAGACCGGCCACTTTCAGCGTTTCATCCCGCGCACCATCGGCACTCTAACGCTCGAAGCCGGCAAGACGACGTTGATGGTCCGGGCGTTGACGAAGCCCGGCGTCGCCGTGATGGACCTGCGACGGGTCGTCCTGCGTTCCGCGCCTTAGTGTGTCTGTACTTTTTTAGCGCTCACAGGACGCAAGCGAGCGCAAAACGAATTTATCGGATGCGTTGAAGGAATAACTGCGATTTTGCTTGCGATTCCACGCGCCCAGCAATACTCTCAGAACAGTTCCCAACCCGTCTCTCGTTGAGGTATCTCCCATGCGGCACGGCATCCCTTTCTTGGCAGCGGCAATCTGCGTCAGCCTCCTGACGGCGCCCGCCATTGCTCAGGTGTCCCTGCAATGGAAGTTCAAGGAGGGAGCACGCTTCTTCGCCGAGGAGACCACCAACGTCAAACAAACCACGACGGTCATGAACAAAGTGCAAGAGAAGCACGAGATCCAATACACCCTCGTTAGCTTTTTCGTCGAGAAAGTGACGCCCGAACACGTCGTCCTCGTGCAGACCATCGAGGAACTGAAGAACGAGTTGCTCAAAGGAGATCCGCAACCGGAGGACGAAGAAGTCCTCAAGAAGATGAAGGGCTCGAAGTTCACGATCACGCTCAATACGAGCGGACAGATCACGCGCTTCGAAGGCTATGACGCTCTCGTGAACAAGTTAAGCGACGGCGACGACAACATCGCACGCGCCTTCCGCGCCATCTTGCCCAAGGAAGCCCTGCAGAAAATCGCTGAAGGCTCGTTCGCTTGGAGTCCGACCAAGGCCGTCAAGAAAGGGGACACCTGGCAACGAATTTCGCAGATCCCGCTGGGGCCCCTCGGCTCGCTCAAGGCCAATCAGAAATTCACCTACGCCGGTAAACAAAAGGACCTTGATGTCGTCGGGCTCGTTAGCGAATTGACGTACCTCCCGGCCAAGAAAGATAATCCTGATGTGCCGTTCAAAATCATTCGCGGCGACCTCAAAGCCGAGAAGGCGACGGGCACGATTCTCTTTGATCCCAAGCTCGGCCGGCCGACCCAGGAAAGCGCCGCGATCACGCTGCGCGGCAAGATGACCGTCGAGGTGCTTAACATGGAGATCGAGGTCGAGCTCTATCAAGAGCAGACCATGGTCACGCGCATCAGCGCCACACGGCCCAAGGTGAAGTGACATGGCGCGCGTCCTCAAGCCGCCGACGCCGCTCGTGCTCGATGCGCGAACGCCGAGCGTCTTTCTGGCCGGCTCCATCGAGATGGGGCAAGCCGAAGATTGGCAGTCGCGCATCGAGCAGGCGCTGATCGATTACGAAGTCGTTCTTCTCAATCCGCGCCGCGACGAGTGGGACGCCACCTGGGTGCAATCGATCGAGCATTCGCAATTCCGCGCACAGGTCGAATGGGAGCTAGCCGGCCTGGAGCAAGCAACGCTCGTCGCGATGTACTTCGCGCCGACCACGAAGGCCCCGATCACGCTCCTGGAACTGGGCTTGACGGCGCAGAGCGGCAAGCTCGTTGTCTGCTGCCCGGATGGCTACTGGCGCAAGGGCAATATCGAGGTCGTGTGCCGACGCTTTGACGTGCCCTTGCTCGCGAGCCTGGAGGAATTGATCGCGGAGTTGCTACAGCGAATCCGCGTGGCGGTGGGATCGTGAGGTGGTGTGATGATGGGTGATCTCGTTTTCGTTCTTGCATTCACGGCGCCCGCCCTGGGCGGCCAACCCGCACCCACGGCCGAACAGGTCGAATTCTTCGAGAAGCGTGTGCGCCCCATTCTCGTCACGCACTGCTACGAATGCCACAGCCAGAACGCCAAGAAGCTCCAGGGCAAACTGCTGCTGGACTCGTGTGCCGGCATCGCCAAGGGCGGACGCTCCGGTCCAGTGCTCGTGCCAGGCAAACCGCAAGAGAGTCTGCTCATCACGGCCGTCAAGCACATCGATAAGGACCTGCGTATGCCTCCCAAGTCGAAGTTGTCGGCTCAAGAAATCGCCGACCTCGAAGCGTGGGTCAAGATGGGCGCCCCTGACCCGCGCGTGGCGAACCCGCTGCCGAAGCGCGGAGAGATAGACATCACCCAGGGCAAGAAGTTCTGGTCGTTTCAGCCGATCAAACGCAGCGAGCCGCCGCCTGTCAAAGACAAGAACTGGCCAATTACAACCATCGATCGATTCATCCTCGCCAAGCTCGAAGCGAAGGGCATGATGCCGGTCGGCCCAGCGGACAAGCGCACGCTGATTCGCCGGGCGACGTACGATCTCACTGGCCTGCCGCCGACGCTGGAAGAGATCAACGCGTTTCTAAAAGACGATTCGGTCGACGCTTTGGCGAAGGTCGTCGATCGGTTGCTGGCGTCGAGCGCTTACGGCGAGCGCTGGGGCCGCCATTGGCTGGACGTGGTGCGCTACGCCGACACCGCGGGAGACAATTCTGATTTTCCGATTCCGCAGATGTACCTCTATCGGAACTGGGTCATCGACGCCTTCAATCGCGACATGCCTTACGATCAATTCGTTCGTGAACAGCTCGCGGGAGATCTATTGAAGGATGAAGGCAGAAGGATGAAGGATGAAAAAAAGGAGCAATTCGATTCATCCTTCATCCTTCATCCTTCATCCTTTTCTCCCCTCATCGCGACAGGCTACCTCGCCAACTCGCGCCGCCACGGCTCCTATGAGGACGCACGCTATCCGTGGCATCTCACAATCGAGGATACGATCGACAACCTTGGCAAGACATTCCTGGGCATCACGATTCATTGCGCGCGTTGCCACGATCACAAGTTCGATCCCTTCACCAATGAGGATTACTACGCGCTCTACGGGATCTTCTCCAGCACGCGCTATCCGTGGCCCGGCATCGAACTCGATCGCGTGCAGCGCGATTTGATTCCGCTCGGCTCCTCCGCCGAATTCAAGAAGGCCGGTGACGAACACTACAAGAAACTCGCGGCGATGGAAGCGGTCGTCAAGAAGCTGGAAGCGGCGAAAGCGTCGGCCGACAAGATCAAGAGCGCGAAGGACGAGCGCGATGCCTTCGCCAAGCAGCCGTTACCGTACCCGACCGTGTACGGTGTCATCGACGGCAAGAATGAGCCGAAGAAGCGCATCGGCCAGGTCGGCAACGCAAAGGTGCAAATCAAGGGCGATCCGGATCGTCTCGGCAAGGAAGTGCCGCGCCGCTTTCCGGCGGTGCTCGGCGGACAATCGTTGAACGCCGCCGTCAAGGGGAGCGGCCGATTGGAGCTGGCGGCGTGGATCACCGATTCCGCCAATCCGCTGACCGCGCGCGTCATGGTCAATCGCATCTGGCAGTATCACTTCGGCCAGGGGCTTGTGCCGACAGCGAACGACTTCGGCAAGCAAGGCCGACCGCCGACGCACCCGGAACTGCTCGACTGGTTGGCAAGTGAATTCATTAGCCCCGAGCGCAAGCTCGGGGATCGCGCGGCCCCCATGCTTGCGCATGGGGCTGGTAACTGGAGCATCAAACGGATGCATCGCCTCATCATGCTCTCGCGCGTCTATCAACTTGCGAGCACCGACGACGAAGCGAACCTGAAAGTTGATTCGGCCAATGATTATCTCTGGCGCTTCGCGCGGCGCCGGCTCGACGCCGAGTCGATCCGCGATGCGCTGCTCTTCGTCAGCAGCAGTCTCGATCGCACGCCGGGAGGACCGCATCCATTTCCGCCGACGATGAAGTGGGACTTCTCCCAACACAAACCGTTCAAGGCCGTTTACGAAACGAACCGCCGCAGCGTCTATCTGATGACACAACGCATCGCCCGGCATCCGTTTCTCGCTCTCTTCGACGGCCCCGACACGAACGCCAGCACAGCAGCCCGGCCGACGACCACGACGCCGTTGCAGGCGCTGTTCCTGATGAACGACCCGTTCGTCCACGAGCAAGCGAAGAAGTTGGCCGCACGCCTATTGAGGGAAGACTCCGAGGACGCCGTCCGCATCGAGCGCGCGTTCGTTCTGCTGTTCGCCCGCTCGCCGAGCGCGGAGGAAACGATGCAAACGAGCGCGTTTTTGGCGCTGGTTGCGGGGCGATTGCGCGGCGCGGGTATGACGGCAGAGCTGGCACGGGTGGGCGCCTGGGAGAGCTTCGCGCGGGCGCTGTTGATGAGCAATGAGTTTATGTATGTGAATTGAGTATTGCCGCTTGCGGCTTAGCGTTCGCGGACTGTGACCGATCGTAATTGATACGATCTTGCGAGCGCTAAGCCGCAAGCGGCGATCATTGAGGGAGTACGATGATCCACAGTTCCGTCACCCGCCGCCTGATCCTTCGCTCCCTCGTCGGTGGATCGATCCTCTTGCCCGGCATTCTCGCCGACTTGCTGGCTCAGGACGCACGCGATCCGCTGGAGGCGCGTGAGCCGCACTTCATGCCCAAGGCGAGGCGCGTCATCTTTCTCTTCTCGACCGGCGGCGTGTCGCACATGGATACGTTCGATCACAAGCCGCGCCTCTTTCAAGCGGATGGACGCATGACCGGCGTCGGCGGTGGCCTGTCGCTCGAACAGCGGCCGCTCTTGAGGCCACGCTGGGCGTTTCGGCCCGGCGGACGCTGCGGCACTCTCGTCAGCGACATTTTCCCGCATTTGCGCGAGCGCATGGACGATCTTTGCCTCATCAACTCCATGACGACCGACAACAATGAGCACTTCCAGGCGACACTCGCGATTCACACCGGCTCGTTCTTTCAAGCTCGGCCCAGCGTCGGCTCGTGGCTGAGCTGGGGCCTCGGCACGTTCAATCGCAATCTGCCGTCGTTTGTCGTGCTGGCGCCGAATCTTCCCTATGCGGGGACGCAAGTGTTCGCGAACGACTTTCTGCCGGCGTATCATCAGGGGACGCGCGTCGTGCCTGGGCCGGAACCGATCGCGAACCTCCGACGACACAACCCCTCACCCCCGGCCCATCTCCTCCAAGGGGAGAGGGGGGATTGGTTGCAACAGGCTGAGCTCGACCTCGCCAACGCCTTCAATCGCGGGCATCTCAAGCGCAACGGCAACGACTCCGATTTGGCCGCGCGCATTCGCTCGTTCGAGACGGCGTATCAGATGCAGTTCGAGGCGCCCGAGGTCTTCGATCTGTCGCGCGAAACCGACGAGACGCTGCGGCTCTATGGCCTCGATCGTGGCGATACGCAGAGCTACGCCTGGCAGTGCCTGGTCGCGCGGCGTCTCGCGGAGCGCGGCGTGCGCTTCATCGAGCTGATCGACACCGGCTCGTCGAACAACTGGGACGCGCACTCCGATCTTGGCGCCCATGAGCCTCTGGCGCGGCGCATCGATCGCCCCATCGCGGGTCTTTTGCAGGATCTGAAACGCCGCGGCATGCTCGATGACACCTTGGTCGTCTGGACTACGGAGTTCGGTCGCACTCCGGGGCAGGACGGCCCGCGCGGCCGCGGGCATCATCCGGCGGTGTTCTCGTCGTGGCTGGCGGGCGCCGGCGTCAAGGCGGGTGTCGTGTACGGCAAGTCGGACGACATCGGCGCGACCGTCGCCGAGAAGCCGGTCCATGTGCACGACTTCCATGCGACGATCCTGCACCTGTTCGGCCTCGATCACGAACGGCTCACGTATCGCCATGCGGGCCGTGACTATCGGCTGACCGATGTGTATGGGCAGGTCGTGCGCGAGATCTTGAGCTAAGGCGACCGACAGAATCATGGTCAATGGCGAGGGAGGCATTTTCACCGGGTCTTAATGTTGTTCGGCTAGAATTGCTGAGTTGAATCCACTTCTTTCCCCGTCGAGGAGGCTCCCGTGACGACCACAACTCGCTTCGCAATGGCTCTCGCATTATTCACGATGGGGCTTGGTACGCTCTTCGCCTCCGACTGGCCAGCCTTTCGCGGGGCGCGCGGCGGCGTGGCGGACGATGCCGATCTGCCCGTCAAGTGGACCAAGGACAACGTTCTGTGGAAGATCAAGCTCTCCGGCGCCGGCACGTCCAGCCCCATCACCACCGGGGAGAAAATTTTTCTCACCTGCAATGCCGAATATGGAACCAGTATCACCAAGGGCTTCAGCGGCTTCGGCGGCAAAGGCGGCAAAGGGGGCAAGGGAGGCTTCGGCAAGGGGGGGCCCGATACCGGCGATCAGAAAAAACTCAAGCTCCTCCTCGTCGCCATTGATCGCAAGAGCGGCGCAGTCCTCTGGCAAAAGGAAGTCCAACCAAAACTTCCCGAAACCCCCTTCACCGGCATGATGCGCGAACACAGCTACGCCTCCGCCACCCCCGTCACCGACGGCAAAAACGTCTACGTCTTCTTCGGCAAATCCGGCGTCCACGCGTTCGACCTCGACGGCAAGCAACTTTGGTCCGCTGACGTTGGCTCGACCACTCACAGCTGGGGGTCGGCCGCCAGCCCGATCGTTCACAATGATCTCGTCATCGTCAATGCCGCCATTGAAAGCAAGTCGCTGGTTGCACTGGACAAGAACACCGGCAAAGAAGTGTGGCGCAAAAGCGGCATGGGCACCACCTGGGCGTCGCCCGTGATCGTCGAGACCAAGGACGGCAAACATGAACTCGTTGTGAATCTGCCAGGCAAGATCGTCGGCTATGATCCCGACACCGGCAAGGAACTCTGGAATTGCCAGGGCGTCACCACCCCTGGTGGCGGCGGTTTCGGCGGCGGCGGCTTCGGATACGGACCGTACACCGCGTCCACCCCCGTGGCGCGCGACGGCGTCGTCTACATCATCGGCGGCGGCGGGCCGACTCCCGCGGCGTCGGTCGCCGTCAAGACCGGCGGTCGCGGCGATGTCTCCACGTCGCACGTGCTCTGGCGCGCCAAGGTCGGGGCCACCAATTGCTCCCCCGTTCTCTCCGGCGACAGCCTCGTCTGGGTCGATGGCACGGTCACTTCTCTCAGGATTGCCGACGGCAAGACCGCCTACAAGGAACGCCTCTACGACGCACGCAACGAATACGTCTCCGCCGTCGCCAATGGAGACAAGATCTACGCCCTGACGCGCTACAACGGCATCTACGTCATCACGGGCGGCAGCAAGTTCGAGAAGCTCGCCCACTTCGACTTCACGGGCGACACCAGCATCTTCAACGCCAGCCCCGCGATCGCCGATGGCCGGATGTATCTGCGCTCCAACGAGTATCTCTATTGCGTCGGCAACAAGTAATATTCCCAGATCGGCATCATTTCACCGCGCGACGATCCCCGTTTGGGGTTCGTCGTGCCATGAAACTTTTCTTGCTCTTGCCAAGTAGCACTCCTATCATGCCAACATCCCCTCGATTCTCTTCCTTTCGGAGCTTCCGTCGATGAAATCGATCAGTGTCGGAATTTGCTCATTGCTCCTTCTGCTGCCGCTCAACGCGGGAGAACCCAAGAAATCGCCGCCGCCGACCTATCAAGTCCCCTATCGCATGAGCGGCGCCCAGCACGTCGTCGTGCGGGCCAAGATCAATGGCAAAGGACCGTACAACTTCATCATCGACACCGGCGCCCCGGCCGTGTTCGTCAGCAAGGACATCGGCACCGCGCTCAAATTGACCGTCGGCAACGGCCAAGCCACGGTTGATCGCTTCGAAGTCGAGGGAGGCGCCGCGCTTGCGAAGTTCCCGTGTCAGATCGAGACGCCGTTTCAACTCTCTGCGATGAACGCTCTCGGCATCGCTGGCGTCGAGTTGCACGGCATCATCGGCTACACGTATCTGGCGCACTTCAAGATCGAACTCGACTTCACGCGCGACAAGATGGCCTGGACGAAGCTCGACTATCAACCGCCGCCGCCTTTGCGCCTCGGAGCCGCCGGCAGCACCGCGAGCTTCCCGGGCATCAAGATATCGAATCCCGGCGCCAAGAAGCCCGCGGCGGCCGTACCTGAGTTGCGCGGCTTCATCGGCGTCGAACTGGCTGAAGCCGACGGCGCTGTCAGCGTCAAAGCCGTGCTTGCCAAAAGCCCGGCGGCGACTGCGGGCTTGCAGGCTGGGGACAAGATCAGCCAGATTCAGGGCATGGCCGTCCAGACCGGCCTCGACGTGCATCGCCAACTCATCAACGTGACCGCCGGCCAAACCGTGCGCTTCACGATCGTGCGCGACGCCAAGGAAAAAGAGATCACCGTTACCGCCGGAGAGGGACTTTAACCATGAAAACAACCATCACCATTCGCCGCGCGATTGCGGTTGCCGTCCTCCTGCTGGTCTTCACGAATCTTGCGCCGGCGCAAGATGTCAGGCCGATCAAAGTTCCGTTCGAGTTGCTCAAGACGCAGCACAAGGTCATCTCCGTCAAGATCAACGGCAAGGGACCATACCGTCTGATTTTTGACACCGGCTCGCCGGTCAACCTGCTCAACACGAAGGTTGCCGCGGCGGCGGGCGTCACAGGGAAGGAAGCGGCCAAGAATCCGTTCGGCGCTCTGGGCGGCGGCGCTCCGGTCAAGATCAAGACGCTCGAAATCGGCGGCGTCAAGGCGGAAGATCTGCCATGCGTCGTCATGAATCATCCGACCGTCGAGGCTCTCTCCAAGGCGATGGGGCCGTGCGAAGGCATTATCGGTTATCCCTTCTTCGCACGCTACAAGATGACCATCGACTACCAAGCCAAGGAGATGACGTTTGTGCCGTCGGCTTTCGTGCCGTCGGACGCGCTCGGCGGCCTGCAGATGTTGCTGCTCGGCGGCGTCAAGAAAAAGCCGCCGACCCCAATCGCGCCGGCAGCGCAATTCGGCATCCGCGTGCAGAAGGACGATAAGGACGAGCAGGCCGGCGTCAATGTGGCCGAGGTCTTCGCCGGCAGCCCCGCCGCTGCCGCGGGCCTGCGCGTCGGCGATCGTCTCCTTACCGTGGACGACCGCTGGACCGACAGCGTAACCGATTGTTACCATGCGGCCGCGGGCGTGCGTCTCGGCACTCCGGTGCGCATTTTGATTCGGCGCGACAAGGCCGAAAAGGAAATTACTTTGACGGTTCGCGCCGGGGTGTGATGCCCCGTCCTTCATCTCGGAATCAGGCAGCATGGCAAGATAATTCAACGCTAAATGATTCTGTTCCGCATGATTCTGAGGTCAATGCTCTGATGTGGACGCAAAACTACGCTCCGCTCGACAATCCGTGGCTCTCGACCGCAGTCGCCGCGATTCCGATCGTGCTGCTGATGTCTTTGCTGGCGACGGGCCGCGTCTCGGCGCCGAGAGCGGCGCTCGCGGGATTGGCGTCGGCGCTTGGGCTGGCGATTGTCCTGTACGTTCCCAAAGAAACGACCGTTCTCGAATGGATGCCGACAATGCTCGCCGCCGCGCTGAACGGCGCCGCGTTCGGGCTTTTGCCGATCGGCTGGATCGTGTTGGCGGCGATCTTCCTTTACAACCTCACCGTCGCAACCGGACAATTCGAGATTGTCAAGCATTCGGTGGTCTCGCTTTCGGACGATCGCCGCATCCAGGCGCTCTTGATCGCGTTCAGCTTCGGCGCGTTTGTCGAAGGGGCGGCGGGGTTCGGCACGCCGGTGGCGATCTCGGCGGCGCTGTTGATGGGCGCGGGCTTCAAGCCGCTGTATGCCGCCGGGCTGGCGCTGCTCGCGAACACGTCGCCCGTCGCCTTCGGCGCGCTGGGGACGCCGACTTTGACGCTCGCCAACGTCACCAAGCTTGACGCACTCGAACTCAGCGCGATGGCCGGCCGGCAACTGCCGATCTTCTCACTGCTCGTCCCTGCCTGGCTGGTCTGGGTGATGGCCGGCTGGCGCGGCGTCGTCGGCGTCTGGCCCGCGCTCTTGGTCTGCGGCGGCAGCTTTGCCCTCGTGCAGTTTTTCGTCGCCAATTTTCACGGCCCGGAATTGGTGGACGTCGCCGGCGGCATCATCTCGCTCGTTTGCTTGACTTTGTTCCTGCGCGTTTGGCAACCAAAGGAGACCTGGCACTTCGCCGATGAACCGAAGCAAGTAAAGGCCAATGCCGCGCCGTTGTATTCACGAACGCAAGTCGCCTCGGCGTGGGTTCCGTGGGCGCTGCTGACGATCTTCGTTCTTCTTTGGGGCGTGCCGCAGGTCAAGACCACTCTCGGCGCCGCCAGCAAGGCCGACAAAGAATCGTTCAGCGCGGGGGAGGATCTGATCGAAATTCGCGCAATGAATGTGCTGCTGCAAGTACCGGAACTGCACCACCGCATCACGCGAAAACCGCCGGTCGTGAAGACGCCGGAACTCGAACGCGCGGTCTACGAATTCAACTGGCTGTCTACGACCGGAACCGGCATCTTCCTGGCCGCGGTTCTGTCGGCATTCTGGCTCGGCGTCGCTCCCATGCGCTTCCTCACCATCTTTCGCGACACGTGCTACTCGATGCGCTGGCCGCTCTTTACGATCGCCTGCATGCTCGCCATCGCCTACACGACGCGCTACAGCGGCATGGACGCGACGTTGGGCCTCGCCTTCACGCACACCGGCTGGCTCTTCCCGTTCTTCGCGGCGCTGCTGGGCTGGATGGGCGTCGCGCTCACGGGCTCCGATACGTCGTCGAACGCCCTGTTCGGCAGTCTGCAAAAAATTACCGCGTCGCAACTCTACGACACCCCCGGCGTTTTCGACCACGCGCTGCTCACTGAAACGCAGGCCCAGGTCTTGATCTGTACTGCGAACTCCACCGGCGGCGTCATGGGCCAGATGATCGACGCTCAGAGCATCGTCGTCGCCGCCGTCGCCACCGGCCAACACAATCAAGAGGGGCCGATCCTACGTTTCGTGTTCTGGCACAGCCTGGTGCTTGCGGTCTTGATGGGCTTGCTCGTCCTGTACCAGGCGTACTGGGGCACGTGGATGATTCCATGACATGGACGCCGGCGAACTCCTGACACGCTGGACCGTCCGCATTGCCGTCGCGCTTTACGTGGCGACCCTGGCGTCGCGCCCGTTCACGCCGCGCTGGAGCCGGCTCGCGTGGACCTGCGGTTGTGTCGCCTATCTTGTGCATGTCGCGTGCGCTTTCGAGTATTATCATTACTGGAGCCACTCGGCCGCTTTCAATGCGACCGCGAAACAGACGGCCGAGACGGTCGGGCTCGACTGGGGCGGCGGGCTGTACGTCAACTATGCGTTCACGCTCGTCTGGCTTGCCGATGCCGTCTGGTGGTGGGCCGCCGCGCCGGGCTATCTCGCACGACCACGGTTGATCGAGTGGACCGTGCAAGCCTTCCTCGTCTTCATCGTTGTCAACGCTACCGTCGTGTTCGCGACCGGGTTCAGCCGCTGGCTGGGCATTTTTGGATGCGTGTTGATCGTGGCGGCGAGATTCCCATCTTGCCGCGCTCTCATCGGCACGATCGGCGTCTCGCCGCCACGGGAAAAATCGCCATGACGACGCAAGCCAATAACGATGCGCGGGCCTGGACCGCCGCGACGATCGATGATTCTACCTATTGGTATTATCACCTATCCGGGCCGTGCCTGGCCGCGTTGCAGTCAGTGCGTTGTGATCGCCGAGGCTCGCGTCCGCTCGCCGACGTGCGTTTGCCCGGTGAGCTGCGCGCCGCGTGCATCGAGTCTCTAGGGGGAATTCGCGACGCTCTGGAAACGGGCCGCGGCTTCACGATCATCAGGGCGCCCGATGTGCCGCGCGATGACTTGCCGCTGCTCTACTGGCTCGTCGGACAATCGCTCGGCGAACCGATGACGCAGAATGTGCAAGGGACGATGCTTTACGACGTGCGCGACACCGGGCAGGACCTCTCGCGAGGGGCGCGATTCTCAGTCACTAACTACGAGAGCAGCTTCCACACCGACAACTCGTTCGGCGTAGCTGTCCTCGACTACGTCGGTCTGCTCTGCGTCAACGTCGCCAAGTCAGGCGGCCGCAGCCAGATCGTCAGCGGTATCAGCGTTCACAATATGCTTCGCGCGGATCACCCCGACGTGCTGGAGACGCTTCAGCAACCGTTTCACGTCGATCGCCGCGGCGGCATTCGCGAAGGCGAGACGTCGACGATCGAGGTTCCGGTTTTCGCATTTCTCCCCTCTCCCTCTGGGAGAAGGGCTGGGGGTGAGGACCTGCTCGTCCGCTACCTACGTTACTGGATCGAGGCCGGGCACGAGAAGATCGGCCAACCGTTGACGCCGGCGCAGACGCACGCCTTAAACGTGCTCGATGAATGCTTGAACCGGCGCGAGTTGCGCGTCGAATTCGATCTCAAACCGGGCGACATGTACTTCATCAACAACCGCTGGACGCTGCACAACCGCACCGCGTTCGACGATCACGCCGAGCCGGAGCGCCGTCGGCATCTCGCGCGATTGTGGTTGGCCCGCCGTCTCCCCGTTTAGCGCTTGCAGAGAAGTGCCGGGCCGGCGGCGCTTCTCTGCGAACGCTAAACGAAATGCGGTTCACTTCTTCTTCAACAATTCGTCAATAAGCAGGCGTTGGATCCGTTCGAGTTCCCGCGTATGGTCGGCCTGTCTTCGTTCGATTTCGCGCAAGAGGCTGATGAGCTTGAGTTCCGTGCAGGACTCAACAAGCGAGTTCAACACCTTCTCGGTATCCTTGTTCATCGACTTGAGCGATAAGCGTGCTTCCTCCATGTGCCTGCGAAGTTGATCCGCGTTGCCCTTCCCCATCCCCGCGGAAAGCGCGCTCAGTGCATCTTCCACGCCGCGTAGATTCGGGCCATGCGTGAGCGCATCGAGCGCGATGACGAGGTCAAACGCTCGGTCGTGCTGCGCCTTGTTCACGCGGTTGCTTTCGAGTTGACGCCGGATGCGCTCGGCGGCAACGGCGGACTCGCGGATGCCCGTCATGCTATGCTGAACGGCGCGCGCGACCTCTTCGACGCGCAATGCGATGACCTCGCGATTGGCCGCGGGGTCCTTCAGGCGATTGCCCTGCTCGGCAAGTTGGTCCTCGGCGCCGCGCAGAGAATCTTGAGCCGACTCCAAGCACGCGGCGATTTTTTCGAGCGGCGCCATCGTCTGTGCCAGCACCTCATTTTCCGACGCGACCAAAAACAGCATCGGCTTCTCGCTGCGGACGACGACGGCGGGATCGCCCCCCTCTGCCATGAGCCAGATCTTGACGAGATGCATCGGCTGCACCTCGCCTTTACCCTTGAGCCGGCCCAGGTGTTTCTTGAAATCGAAGCCCGGCTCGCCGGCGAGCGAATGGAACGTTGTAACGCCCGTCGGAAACGGCTTGTCCTTGGCGCCTCGCAGGACATTGTTGATCGCTTCGTCGAGCGCGCGGCGATGCTGTTGGGCGAACAATGCCGTTAGCGGCACGCGCAACTCGGGCTCCGGCTTCCTGTCTTGGCCCGGCTCGACCTGAACGATCCAATGCGCCTTGCGCACGCCCACGTCGTCGCGCATGCTGCCGGCGCAGGGCACGATGGCGTCCGGCGTGACGAGATAGACGGGACCTTCGTCCTTCTTGTCATTCTTGTTCAACGGCAGGCGCGGTTCGAGCAACGGCGCAACGTCCAGCAGACGCGGGCCATTCTTGGAACGCTTCTGCCTCGGCAACTCCGGCACGAACTCCGGCGGCGGCGGTTCTTGCCCGGAGAGATGATCGAGCATCTCATTGATGAACGGCGCATAGAGCATGCTGGACATTGAGCCGGCTGGGAATTCGGTCCACTTCTTGCCGGCGGTCGTCATCACGGCGATGGTGCGTCCCTTGCCGAACTGTCCGCCGACGATGAGCGGATCGCCAAGACGTGCGTGCCGATGGAGGTTGACGATCTCCGCGAAAAGCGGGCGGACCCTGGCGTCCTTCCAGAACTCGAGCAGGCCCCTGTCCCGGAGCATGGCGTCGAACGCCGCGGCCAGATGGTATGCCTTCGCGTCCGAACCCGGCAGGGCCAAGGCGTCGATGGCCTTGATATGAAGGCCGAGCGGCGTTCGATACAGCTTGAACGATTTGTCCGCGTGGAGCTTATTCAAGGATCCGCGCGTCAATTGGGCGACAGCTTGCTCGAATTTGCCGATCGATTCGAAGTTCGGCAACGTCGCCAGCTCAAAGGAACGATTCACTTCGGGTCGCCAGTCGGCGCGGGCGATCTTGAAGTAGCGATTGAGGGAAAAATCGCTCAGAGGAAGGCGGTGCTGAGGTTCGAGAAAAATCTCCCCGAAGATGGGAATGCGTTCGCCTTTTGGGACCAGATCATCACGTACGATTAGCCCCTCGCTGCAAGCCGCGGGATCGAGCGGCTTTTCGTTCGGGGCCGGATAGAAGGTCTGTGCCAGCGGCACGGGAAAGATGCCTTTGCCCGCCTTGAAAAGGTGCTTATTGTAATGCCCGGCATTGACGAGCGGCCCCATGAAAAACGCGACGCCGCCGCCGGTCTTCGCGAAGGCTTCGAGATTGGCGATTTGCTTCCCATTCAACTCATGCACGTTTAGCAACAAGATGACACCATATCTTGCCAGATCGTCGCGTTCCAGCGCCTTGACGGCTGCCGCACCGGTTTCAATATCGCCGTAGTGGACCTTGTAGGGGCCATTCCGGAAAGCTGCGATCGCATTTTGGACGTGATAGCTGTCGCCTCCCTCTTTTCGGCCGGCCGGGCCTGCGCCATCGATGATGAGGACGTTGGTCGGTTCGAGCTTGCGGACTTGATCGTGCGCCGATTTTGTCTCCGGTCGCTTTCGTGGGGCGTCGCGTTTTGGCATCGGCTTGGGCGACAGTTTCTCAAGCAGAGCCGGGAGCGTATGTGCCTCCGACAGGCGGAAGTAGAGCCGCCGCTCGGCGCCGGGAGGCTCCGACGCGCGCAGGGCCGCATCGACTTCCTCGCGAACGTCCGCCGGGAGTTTCGCGAGCAGCGGCTTGGCGTCGCCCGCCAGTTCGAAGAGGCGGGCAAAGTCCACACGATCGTCGTCCGCTTCGCGATCGGCGGCGCGCACCTTGACGCGATGACTCAATGATTCCGTGGTGCCGGGGATTGCGATGCGTATCTCGTAATCGCCGGGCGCCGCGAGCTTGATGCTGCCGGCGAATCGGCCTGCCTCCTTCGCCTTCACGTCGAATACGATCGGCGCCGCGGCCTTAGCGCTGAGATGGCGTGCCTCGGCCTTCAGTTTGTCATCGTCGAGGGGCATGCGATCTTTGTTGAGGACGAGTGCCTCGAGTGGGATCGATCCGACGAGTGCATTCCGACTCATCAGAACCTGGACGTGCTTCTGGACCAAGCCGCGCGCCGGCGCCGCGGTGAAGTGAATCAGGCCGGTCCAGAAGCGAGCCTGAAATTCTTCGCGATATTGCCGCAGCCGCCACGTCTCCTGGCCGCCGAGATACCAGGTCATGCCACTGCCGTGGCGCATGCGCACGAAGTAGGGTTGCTGGTCCTTGAACGCATCGGTCTTATCGCCGATGCGCGATTCTTTCGGCCCCCCGAAAGTCGCAATGACTTCCGCCGCGGGCTTGAGGCGTTCGACGGGGTAGTAGCTGTAGAAGCCGCGCACGGGCTTGGCGTCCGGCGCGGGCTTGGCATTGGGTCCCCAGAAGAACGCATCCCAGCCGGCAGTTGGTGAGTTGCCTGCGTCGTCGAGCTTGAGGAACGGGAACTGCTTGGCGTTGGGCGCGAAATGGAGCGGATGAGGGCGGCTGGCGTCGTGGCCCGCGCCGCTGGGGAGGCTACTGCCGTGCAGCCGACTATCCCTCAATACGACAGGCATCAACGACAGCAGCGGTCCGATGCCGAAAGCATTTGGCCGTGCGAATTGATAGGTGTACACCGGCCCCGCGGCAAAGATCACGCTGCCTCCGTCCAACGCCACCCACTCCGCCAAGAGCTTTGACTGCTTCTCGCCGACGGCTGACCAATCAGGATCGAGCGAGACGATCACGTCGAACGAAGCGAGGTTGTTCGGGAACGTTTTCAAGATGCGTTTGAGATTCGGGTCCGCATCGACGCCGTCGCCGCTGTTCTGCAGTAGGATCGACAGATCGAGCCGATTCTCGAGCGCCTCGCGGTAAAAGAGCGTGCGCAGAAATTGATACTCGCGCGTCGGGCCGCCCGAAAACAAGAGGACGCGAATCTTGCGGTCCTGCACGACGACATCGATCGGCTCACTGACGTGCTCGGCGCCGTTGAAGGCTTCGCGCGGATGGCTCGTCGTTCGCGCGACGAAGCGCCACGTCCCCGCGAGACTGGCGTCCTTGATGTCTTTCCCCAGCGCGGGCGCGTCAAGCGCATAATCGACGTATTGAATCGCTGATCCAGTAAATTTACCTATCTTCGGGCCGGGCAAATAGCGCTTCGCGCGCGCGACCGGCTTGCCCGCGGCATCCAGAAGGCGCTGGGCTTCGAGCATCACCTGGAACTCCTCGCCGGCGAGGCCGCGCCCTTCGATCGGCACACGAACGATGAACTTGTCGTCCGGCCGCACGTTGCGAGGCGCTTGCAATTCATGCAAGCGGATACTCGGAAGCGTGCGCGGATCGCCGACGCCGACCGTGATCACGGGGATCGGCCGACGTGGATCGCGGACCTCTTCGAGAAAGTCGTCGATCTCCTCGCGGGTCGCGCGCGTGCCTCGGCCATCGGATACGATGATGATCGCCTGAATGTAGCTGTCCTTCTCGGCGTAAAGCATCTCCAGCGCAGAGCCGGCGATATTGGTGCCGGAGCGCAGATCGATGTTTTTGGGCTCGGCTCTGAGCCAGCGCGACCATTCATCGGCGCTCCAGCTCTTGCCGGCCTCGAATTGCGCGATGCTGAGGTGATCCGGCGTCGCCCCAAAGCGATATGCGGTGACAGGCGCCTTCTTCAGTAGTTCGTCAAGGAAGGTATTCGGCGTGCCCTTCTTGACCGCGCCAAGGAACCGCAAGACTTGATCTTGCCGCGTGGGCAGCGTCGTCGGATCGCGGCCCGGCTGCTCCGGCCCATCGATGGTGTTCATGCTATCGGATACGTCGAAGAGAATGACGATCCGCGGTTGCTTCTCGACGGCCTCCTGGCTCATCACGAACGCCGCGAGCAGCACGAAGACGCCGGCGATTACAGGCAACTTCCACCACTTGCGAAACGTGGAAACCATGGCTTGGCTCCTTGGTCACGTGGTTTCAGCCCACGGTCCTGACGAATCAAGCGATGTAATCGAACCGATCAACGCATCAGTCGACGTGTTCCTATTTGTTGTAGCCCGACTATCGCCGGTGGGCGACAACACCTCGCGTGGGGAACGCTGAGTTGAACAATGGGAAATGGCCAATGGCTAATGGCTAATGGCTAATGGTAAATGGACAATTGCGTCACCAGGCTTCCCCTGTTTTTTTTATTCCTGAAGCGGAGTGAATGAATTGTCCATTGAGCATTAGCCATTGGCCATTTCCCATTTATCAAGAACCCCGCTGCATATACCCATATCCTTAAGAGACGCGTGAGGGAGCCAAAACGCCGCGCCGGGAAAATAGCCATCGCCGAGCGCGAAATTCTGTTTCAACTTGCTTAGCGTTCATGGCACAATACCACAGTCCCCAATCCTCACAGGAGCGTGCCATGTGTTTCATTCACCTGCGATTCGCGGCCGCAGCTGTCATTCTCGCTCAATTCAACACCATTGTCTCGGCAGGCGATGTTGGCGTCGAGCACCGGCTCGCTCAAATCGGCACGAACAAAGGCATCGTCGTCCTTGTCGGTGATGCGGGATTGCTCGCGCACGGGCTCGCCAAGAAGAGCGAGCTGACCTTCTTCGTGCAGGCGCCAAAGAAACAGGCCGACGCGCTACGCGTTCAACTGGACAAAGCCGGCCTGCTGGGGCAGCGCGTCTACGTTCAGGAAGGCGTCGCCTCGCTTTACCTCGCCGACGATCTCGCTGATGCGGTCGTCGTGTCAACCGACGTCAAACTTCCCGAAGCCGAAATCCTCCGCGTCCTGCGCCCCGAAGGCAAAGCGATCATCGGCGACAAGATCGTCACAAAGCCGTTCCGCAAAGGCACCGACGAATGGTCGCATCCTTATCGCTCGCCCGACAACAATCCGCAATCGCAGGACACCGTGATGAAGCGTCCGTACCTGACGCACTACATGGCGGAGCCGTGGTATTGCCCGCTGCCGATGCAGTCGGTCATCTCAGGCGGCCGCATCTTCAAGGTGTTCGGCGATCGCTCCAGTGCCAAGCCGCAGGAGCCGCTCATCAACAAGCTTCTGTGCATAAATGCCTTCAACGGCACGCAGCTCTGGCAGCGCGATCTGTCGCCTGGATTCATGATCCATCGTAACACGTTGATCGCGACGCCTGACACGCTGTTCGTGGGTGATGACAAGTCGTGCAAGCTGATCGACCCGCTCACCGGCAAGATTCGCGACGAGATCATCGTCCCCGCCGACAAATCCGACGGCCCCGTCTGGAAGTGGATGGCGTTCGAGAACGGCGTGCTGTACGCACTCGTCGGCGTGAAGGAAGCGTCCGATGAGCCGCTCAAGGGGGATCGCATCCGCGGCGCCGGCTGGCCGTGGTGGAAGATCCAGAGCTACAAGTTCGGCGAAGGCAGGAACCTCCTTGCGTTCGATACGAAGACGAAGAAGCTTCTCTGGCACCATCGCGAGACCGAAATGATCGACGCTCGTGGCATCGCCATGTCGAAGGGAAAGCTTTTCTTCTACAGCGAAGGCAAGTTCCTCGCCTGCGTCGAGACGAAAACCGGCAAGCTCGCCTGGAAGAACTCTAACAAGGAACTGCTCGACGCCGTCGGCACGACCAAGGGGGCACAACATCCGCTGCTTGGATTCGCCAGCACGATGTACCTGAAGAGCAGCGATGACGCAGTCTACTTCGCGGGGCCGCATCGACCTATGCTCGTCGCCGCTTCGGCCAAAGACGGCAAGCTGCTGTGGAAACGCGATTGCAGCGTCCAGAACCCGAAGTACAAGTATCCCAACGAAGGCGGCAACGTCCATATCCTCTTGCGCCCGGACGGTCTGTACGCGATGGGTCAAGGACGCATCAACGAAGAGATGAGTAGCGTCAAGCTCGATCCGCTGACGGGCCAGGTCCTGGCGACGTTCCCCAGCCGCGATCGCTGCACGCGCGCGACCGGCTGCATCGACAGCATTTTCACGCGCGGCGGCAAAGGAGGCAGCACCGCAGTCTTCGACGTGACCAGCACCGAGCCGCGCATGGGCATGCTCTCGCCGATGCGTCCCGCGTGTCAGGATGGCGTCATCACCGCACATGGCTATCTCTTCTGGGGACCGTGGCAGTGTCGTTGCGATATGACCCAACTCGGCCTCATTAGCCTCGGTTCCGGCGGCTCGTTCGATTACACTGCGAAAGCAACGGAGAAGGATCGCTTGCAAATGATCAACGATCAGCCGCTGCACGAGCGTGGCTTCGTTAATCAGTGGGCTGCCTATCGCCGCGACAATTCGCGCTCCGTGACGATCGACGACACTGTTTCCAATATGGTCAAACACGCCTGGACCTGGACGCCAAAATCGCCAACGCTGCCGACCGCGCCGATCATCGTGGACGGCCAGGTTATTGTCGGCGGCCAGGACGGCATCGTGCGCGGCATCGATCTTAAGAAAGGGGCGCTCGCCTTCTCCGCGTACACCGGCGGGCCGATGAAGTATCCACCGACTGTCGCCCATGAACGCATGTACGTCGGCTCCGGCGACGGCTACATCTATTGCTTCGGCGCAGGCAGCGGCGATTTGCTATGGCGTTTCCGCGCCGCGCCGGCCGAGCGCGTCGTGCCGATCTACGGCTCGCTCTCCTCGACGTGGCCCGTCGGCTCCGGCGTCCTCGTCGATCGCGACACCGTCTACGGCGCGGCCGGCATCTCCAACTTCGACGGCACGCACGTCTTCGCCCTCGATGCCCGCACCGGCAAGATCAAATGGCAGAACAACAGCTCCGCCTACCCCGACGACGACAAACTCCCCGGCGGCGGCGTCAGCGTGCAAGGCCCGCTCCTCTTGCACAGCGATGCGATCCACATGGCATCAGGCAATACGCCGCCCCTCGCGTCGTACGCAACCAAGGACGGCAAATTCAGGCCGTCCGAGAACGGCCGCGGCAAGGACCTCTTCATCCGCAACGGCAAAGTCGCGGCTACGGGTTTTCCTCTGTACTGGCGGCCCGATGACGATCAGTTCATCAGCACGATGGAATTGGAAACATCAGCCGGCGTGCTTCAAGTCGGCATCCCGCCGGCGAATCCAACGGCGCCGAACCGTTTCGCGATGTTGCCCAAGCACACGCCCGGCGAGAAGGTGAAGGAACTCTGGTCGAACGAACTCTTCCAGGAGACCGCCGCGGTCGCCGTTGCCAAGAATGCCATCATCGTGACGGGCCTGAATCGCGACAAGAATGACCACACCAAGGTGGACGCCGCGATCTGTGCCGTCAACATCAACAACGGCAAGGTGCTCTGGCGCGAGAGCTTGCCCGGCGTCCCGACCGCGTGGGGCCTCGCCGTTGCGTCGCGCGGCAACGATATCGTCGTGACGCTGATGGATGGTCGTGTTGTCGCGTTCTCAAAGTGAATGCGTGGCATCGGTCCGACATGACTTGCCAATTGACGCAACATTCCCAATATCTACAATTGTTCCGTTCCTCTTATCTTTCCAAGAGCGAAACCCGGCTAACCTGGCAACCCGGTGTTCCCTGTCGAGGAGAATCGAATGACCGTGAAACAAAGTCGAACGTGGTTGGCATCCCTGTTATTGGGTTCCGTCGCGACACTTCTGGCGGTGGTCGGACAAGACAAGGTCTCCTCCAGCGAGGAAAGCCTCGGCGATCCAAAGGCCAAGGCGCTCGAGATGCAACTGGCGGACGCTAACAAGCTGATCAAGCTTCTCACTGACGAGAAGAAAAAGCTGACCGCCGACGCCAAGGTTCAAGCCGAAAAGGCAAAGACGCTCGACAAGCAATTGGCCGAGGCGAATCTGCAAATCAAGCCCCTAGCCGAGGATAAGAAGAAGCTTACCGAGCAGGTAGCCGACGCCAATTTACAGATAAAAATTTTGACAGCCGAGAAAAAGAAGCTCGCCGACGCGCTCGCGACGCAGGCCGACAAGGTCAAGACGGTTGAAAAAGAACTGGCCGACGCGCTGAAGCTGAACAAGACCTTGACCGATGAGAAAGCCAAGCTTGCCAAGGCGGCGCTCGACGCTGACGGCAAGATCAAGGCGCTCGAAGGCGATCTGGCCGACGCTGTTAAGAAGTCCAAGGTCCTCGTGGATGAGAAGGCCAAGCTCGGCGATCTGGCCGCGAGCCGCTTGAAGGAGGTTGACGCCGCGAATAAGCAGCTGGCCGACGCCCTCAAGCAAAACAAATCGCTCACCGACGAAAAAGACAAGCTTGACAAGGCCGTGCTTGCCGACGCGGTGCAAATCAAAAAGCTGGAGACCAGCCTGGCCGCCGAGCAAAAGAAGAACACAATGCTGCTGGCCGAGCAGAAGAAGCTTCAAACCAGCCTCACCGACGCCCTGGAAACACTCGCGGCTCTGAACAAGAGCCTGGATGCGGAAAAGACGACCACGACCAAGTTGGCCGCCGACAACAAGAAGCTCGCCGGCACGGTCGCCAATCAGAACAAGACGCTCGACGCGAACAAGAAAGCACTGGCGCAGGCGGCCTTGAGTGCCAAGAAAGACGCCGACAAGATCGCCGAGTTGGAGAAGTCGCTAGCGGAAACCAAAGCGCGCGCCGACGCCGCAGAGATGTCCGCCAAGCGTAGCCGGGGTATTTTTCCCCTGTTCGGAAAATCCTGCGTGCCGCGTACAAGTCACGGGCAATCCAGTCCATGACCTTTCCGGGAGCATGCGAGCTTCAACGGGGGCATGGCCAGCGTGCGCGTAAGGCTGCAATCCAGCGCGAAGACATGAAGTATTTGAATGCTGTTCGCGAGAGTACCGCTTGCGGCGTAGCAGCAGATGCTACGCCGCAAGCATGCTCGGATCACACCAACCGCGTCACCCCCGGGATCGCGACATCCGCTGCCGGCGGCCGCGAATCAAACGTGTAACCCGCCGGCGACAAATCTTCGCGTGAGTTCATCGCCTGCTCCCACGTCACCATTTGGCCCGTGTAGCACGCCATGCGGGCCTGGATCGCCATCAGCGTGCTCTTGGCCATGTATTCGCCGTTGTTGATCGGCCGGGCATTCCGGATCGATGCGAACAAGACATCGTGCTCGGTCTGGTACATGTTGTTCGTCGGCCCCTCGTAGACGCGTTCGTTGCCGTCGGTGCGCAGGACCAGACCGCGCCGGCGTTCGGTCAAGAGGGCGGTGCCGCGCCGGCCGGCGGCGTGGGCGCTCATGTCGTTACGGCAACCGGTCTGCTGACGGCAGGTGCTGAAGAGCTTGGCGCCGCTTTCATATTCGTAGCAGACGGCGAAGTGATCGTAGATGTGGCCGAACGTCTCGGTGCTGGTGCGCACCTGTCGGCCGCCGGTGCCGTAGCAGCGGACGGGATACTGATCGCGCATGACCCAGGCGCACACGTCGAGGAAGTGGACGTGCTGCTCGACATTGAAATCACCCGATAGCCAGGTGTAGTAGTACCAGTTGCGCATCTGCCAGGTCATCTCGGACATGTCGGCCGTGCGTTCGCGCCGCCAGATTGGGCCGCGCAGATCGTTGGCTTGCAGCGTGACGATTTCGCCGATGGCGCCGTCGTGGATGCGCTGCACCGAGTCCTTGAAGCCGTTGTCGTGACGCAGGCACAACCCCGACACGACCGAGAGATTGCGCCGCCGCGCGTCCTGGCACGTTTCGATCACCGAACGCACGCCCGGTGCGTCAACGGCGCACGGCTTCTCCGCGAAGACGTGCTTGTTCGCTTGCACGGCCGCGCGCAGATGAATGGGCCTAAATTGCGGCGGCGTGCACAGCAACACGACATCGCACGACGCGATCACCTGGCGATAGCCGTCGAAGCCGACGTGCTTGCGGGCCGCGGGGACGTCGATCTTGTTGGCGATCTCGCGATCGTTCTGCAAGACGGTGAGGCTCTGGTTGAGCCGATCCTCGAAGGCGTCGGACATGGCCCAGAGCTTGACGTTGCGATCGGCCCGCAGCGCTTGCGAGGCAGCGCCGGTGCCGCGCCCACCGCAGCCGATGAGGCCGACTTTCAGTTCGTCGCCTCCTTGCGCGTGCGCGTTGGCCGCGATGACGGACGTCGCGGCGAGGCCGGCGGAGGTTTTGAGGAAGGTGCGGCGGGTTGTCATGTCAGTTCCTTTCTAAGGTTCAAGCCCATTCAAGGTGGATCTCAGTTTTTTCGCCAATGCGCCACATCGCCAGTCCAGTGCCATGAACCTGGATTACCGCGCCCATGCGCTTGGTTTTTGTGTCAAGCGCTGCATGCCGCAGTACCCGGCGGATGTAATTGGCGGCCATACGATCCGCGACATTTAGGTGAACGAGGCAATAGTTCCTATGCGCAAGACGAGGTCGATAGAAGTCCACGTCATGAGTAAATAACGTCGACTTCGGCAACGCATGCAATAGCGGAATAATCTCCGAGTCGTCCATTCCCAATCGTCCGAATTCTCGCCCCACGCGTCGGACGCGAATTCGCTTTTTGAGGAGCAGTTCTTCCTGATCGTCACGAATATTCTCGTCCAGGATAATCATTTTTCAATTATTTCGCCGAAGGCATATTCATCCGCATGGTTTTCGAACGTGCGTTCAGCGAGCTGAACTGCCTCGGCTATCGCGTCCTTGCTTACTCGACCGCCCCAAAGTTTTGCGATCCTGTTCCACGAAGTTCCCCTTGCGACTTCTTTGAGAATCTGCCAAACCATGATGCGCGTGCCAATAAAGGTAGGCTTGCCGTGGCAGATATTCGGATCGGCAACGATGAATTGCCCAAGAAGTCTTCTTTGCTTTTTCGCTTTTCGGGATTCTGTTGGTTTGCGATGGTTTTGGGATGCTGGCCGAATCATGGATGATCCTTTGCAATCATGGTCGATCTCTTGAGATCATCATACTCAAAACTCCAAGGGACCGGCTGGCTCGCCCACGGTCTTCGCGGTCATTTTAGCGGCATCAACTCAAACCGCCGAAAATCAATCTCGAACCCCTCCGTCTGCAACAAGATCTTGCCCGCGGCCGGGAAGACGTCGAACGCTTCGTTGACCTTGGCGCCGTTGACGCGGATCTCGATCTTGCTCCCCTTGCAGATGCACTCGACCTTGGTCCAATCGCCGAGCTTGCTTTCGACGTCGTCTTTGCCGTTGGTGTCGATCAGCTCCTTGAAGCCGGCTTCGTGCAGGGACCACCAGAGTTGGCCCTTGGTGAAGGTGCGGACCTCGCCGCCGGCCTTCCAGCGGGGGCGTTTGTCCGTGCCGAGGACGGTCTCCGACTTGAGCGAGACGGGGATGTCTTTGCCGCGGATGACGATGAGGTCGCCGACGCAACCCTGGGCGAGCTGGCATTCGATGGACGACATCCACGTGCCGCCGGCGCCGCC
>SYHD01000222.1 GCA_005799265.1 Planctomycetia bacterium
GATGAACCGACCTCCGGCCTCGATCCGCTCGGCACCCGCTGGATGAAGGATTTGATCGTCAAGCTGCGTGACGACGGCAAGACGATCATCATGTGCAGCCATCGTCTCGAAGACGTGCAAGACATTTGCGATCGTGTCGCCATCTTGAGCGACGGCGAATTGCGCAAGCTCGATAGCGTCAAGAATTTGCTCGAAGACGTGCAGCGGCTCGAGATGCGCGCCACCGGCGTGCAAGTCAACGACGAACTCAAGAGTGATCTCGAAGCGGTGCTCGCGAAACATGGCGGCAACATCGAGTTTATCGGGCATCCGACCACGACGCTCGAAGCGCTGTTTCTCAAGATCATTGAAGAAAGCAAGGCCCACCCCGGACGACGTTACATGCCGGAGACCAAACCCGTCACGGTAGGCGGCGACGGCAAAGCGGGCGGCGCGGCCGATACGAGTATCAAGAAATAACTGCCGCTTGCGGCTTGGCGTTCGCGTGTTTGTTTTCCAAGCGCTGAGCTGCTAGCGGCGGATCAGACGAGAGAAGCCGTCAATGATACAGTTCGCAAGTCTGGTACTGGAACGCGAGCCAACGCAATGGAGCACACTCCCCGCCGCGGCCGCCACCTGGTTGCAAAACGGCGGCGTGGCGGCGGCATTGGCGGTTGCCCTTGTCCTGCTCGCCCGCGCTATTCGCGCCCGTGTCTCCGCCAAAGGCGTGGAGGCGCAGATCATCTGGAACTTGTCCGGACGTCTGAAATCACTCGCCATCGTGCTGCAAGGCTGCATCATCGCCAGCGCCGTCGGCTATGGTGTCCTGTTGTTGATCTGGCTCGGCGCTCTGTTCAATGTCCGCGGCATGGGCTCCGTACTGGCGCGAGCGAGTGATTGGATTCTGTCGATCAGCGGCTTCCTCGCGCTCACCGTTGTCATCGCCCCGGTCCTCGTCGACGTCGCCACCCGCTTTCGCTGGGGACGCATCTGGGCCATCGCGCGGCTAAGCTGGAAAGAAGCGATTCGCGGGCGGGTGATCTGGGTCTTCGGGTCGATGGCGTTGATTTTTCTGTTCGCCGACTGGTTCGTTACCGCCAAGGCCGAGAATCAAATCCGCAGCTACGTGCAGGTGGTGTACTGGTCGATGGCGCCGTTGTTCTTGATAACGGCCGGGCTGCTGGGGTCGTTCAGCATCCCGACCGACGTACTCAACAACTCCATCCACACGATTGTGACCAAGCCGGTCGAGAAATTCGAGATCGTCCTGGGGCGATTCCTGGGTTACGCTGGCCTGTTGACAGTCGGCTTGTTCGCCATTTCGGGGCTGAGCTTGATCTACGTCATACGCGGCGTAAACGAAGAGGCCAAGCGCGAGAGCTACCGGGCGCGCGTCGCCGAATATGGAAAGCTTCACTTTGCCGGCACGAAGGATGCGGCCAAAGCGCAGAACGTGGGGCGTGAATGGGGCTATCGCACCTACATCACCGGTCCAACCACGAAGCAAGGCGCGGATTTTCGGCAATATGCCATCTGGGATTTCGCCTCCGTTCCGAGCGATCTTGCCAAGCGTGACACACCGATCCTTTTCGAGTTCTCTTTCGATATCTACCGCTTGTCGAAGGGGACCGAAGAGGGCAAAGGCGTCGTTTGCACGTTCACGTTCGCCGACGGCTCAATCAGCGCGGGCAGCCTGCCGGACGTCGTGGGCAAGATGCAGCAGAAGATCGACGCCGAGGCTGGTGTTGCCGAGAGGATCCACAAAGCGGCCATGGCTGGAAAATTCGGCCAAGAACTCGTGGACCTCGATAAGAAATACAAAGATGAACTGATAAAAATCAAACAGGACGCGATCAAGGAATTTCGCATCTATCAGTTCACGGATGATGTCTCGGACCAGCACACCCAGGAGATCACGGTCCCGGCCAGCGTCTTCACGTCTCTGGTCCGTACCCATGAAGATGCCAAAATCCCCGCGTTGCGCGTCTTTGTCAACGCGAACAAGGCCGATCAGGCGCAGATGGTAGGGGTCGCGCGACAGGACTTCTATCTCGTCGCCGCCGAGATGCCGTTCTGGCAGAATTTCCTCAAGGGCGTCGTCGGCATGTGGTGCACGCACATGTTGGTCCTGGGCATCGCGATCGCGTGCAGCACCTATCTGAGCAGCATCATCAGCCTCCTGAATACGATGTTTTTGTTCCTGGCCGGTTTGTTCGGCGATTACCTCAACGAAATCGCGGAACGCAGGATCGATGGCGGCGGCCCGCTTGAATCGTCGTGGCGTATCAGCACGCGGATAGGGTTTGCCGAGCGGCTCAGCGACTCGCCGACGCACAATGTCATCGGAGCGCTCGACGGCGTCTTTAGTTGGTGGATCGGCCGCATCATCCATCTGCTCCCCGACGTCAACCGCCACGATTTACACCAATACGTGGCGAACGGCTTCGACATCAGCTGGATCGACGTTCTGTTCCTCGACAATGCGCTGCCGCTCGCCGGATATATGCTGCCGTGGGCCGTGCTGGCGTATTACCTGATGAAGTATCGTGAAATCGCCAATCCGCAGTAATCGGATGGTGTAGGCGTCGCGCCTGCACGAATCCCGTGGCGGCAAGATTTCGTTCCTGCCGTTACCTTCGGCAAGATCGATCTTGCCGGCTTGCATCCCCCTGTGTTGGCGAGTCGCCAGCACTACGGAACAACCATCATGGCCAATCCGCTTTTGCAACAGGTCCGACAGCGCAAGATGCTCTACTGGGGCGCGGTCGCGGTGCTCTTCACCCTGTCGCTGATCCATCGCGAGTTCGTCGTCAAACCGCAGGCGTTCAGGCTGCAGTTGCGCGAAACCGCGCGTGGCGAAGTCGAGTTGGCCAGTTCCGCCGTCCGTCTCATGATGACCGGCTCGCGCGGCATCGCGGTGACCTTGCTCTGGTACAACGCGATGGACAAGCAGAAACGCGGCGAGTGGCACGAACTCGAACTGCTCGTCAAATCGATCACCAAGTTGCAGCCCTATTTCATCACTCCCTGGCTCTATCAGAGCTGGAACATCTCCTTCAACGTCGCAGTCGAATGCGACAAGCCGCGCGACAAGTATTATTACATCAGCCGCGGACTGGAGCTCCTCTCCGAGGGGGAGCGCCGCAATCGCGGCACGGGGGACGAAGGGGGTGCGCCTGATCCGAATCGCATCGTCTTCCCCGGCAATCCCGAACTGCGCCATCACATGGGTTTCACCTATCAACTCAAGATCGGCACCAGCGACGAGCGGCTGACCATGCGCTGCCTTCTCGAACTAAGCTGCATCGATCCCGTCGAGCGCGATCCGGATCGGTTCCTCACCAAGGATGAATTCGGTCGACCGTTGATCAAGACAGATAAGTTCGTGGACTTCTGCCACGACCATCCGCGTCTGGTGCGGCGCTTGCGCGAGCAATTGGGGCAAGATGATCCGCACGTCATCGTGCAATTCTTGAAGGATCACCAGAAGATTCCCAGTCGCTTCCACCCGGCCAGGCCGGGAAAACCATCGGAGCTTAAGGATCCGCTGGATCAGTTCCCCATACTTCCGCCGCATGAGGGGAGTTGGCCGAACTCGCAAATCCGTGACTTGACCAGCGAATCGGTGGACGTCTTCTTGATCTGCCGAACGTGGTACGAATTCGCCCAGAAGCCGCTGCCGCCGCCCGATCCAAATCCTCGCGCTACCATACAGGATTACGACAAACTGCGTTTTCGCATTCCCAAGGGAATGATGACGCAGATCTTTCGCCAGTATCCCGCGCGGGCGCAGGTCTACATCGGGGAGACCTTGGGCTCGGAAGGCTTCTTCGACAGTGACGGATGGGACCTCGCCAAGGCGTTTGACAGGCTCGACCTCCGCGCCGGCGGGGAGGGAACCATCGTCGGCAAGGACGCCAAGTACCATTCGCGTCATGCCTGGGACAAAGGCTACGAGAAGTACAGGGAATTCGGCATCAAGAACGGCCTGTATCTTCCGCCCAGCGAGATCAAGGAGTTGAACAGTCAAGCAGCATTGTTCCGCGATACTGTGATGCCGGATCGAAAGGTCAAGCCCGACGAGATGCCGCAGGTTCAGGCCGACTGGCGCACGGGCAAGCTCGGCGCCAGTCTGGATGCGCATACGAAGTTGTTCTACGGCGCTTCCTACCGGCGCATGTTGAATTTCGACACGTTCTTATATCAATCGGAAGCGGAGCGCGATCCCGTGACCTCCAGCGCTCGCAAGCTGATTTTCGAGGCCGAACGCATGCGCAAGGGGAGAGCGCGCTCCGAGCTGATGCTCATGAAATACGAAGAAGCCTGGCCCATGTTTTTGCACGCGAGCCTGAAATATCCCCGTTTTGCCCAGGTCAGAAGTATGCTCGACGAAATGACGGAAATCTATCAGCGCTACCTCGGTGAAACCCAGGAAATTCACACCGATGCGTTCAGGCAAGCTGCGCTCGCGGCAGCGCGCATGTCCGTTCCTCCGCTGCCCGATTGGCGTGAAATCCTTTCTCATCAGAACCTGACGACGCGGCGCCTGTATGGCCGGCACGAATCAGACAAGGGAGAATTCCAACAGCTAAGCCTCCGGATCACGCCCATCAAGCAGCGAACGGGGATGCTGGATAGCGTGCAATTCTACAACGGCGCGAACGCCGCGGAGGTGCGTGAGGCGCTGTTCATGGTGACGCAAGGATTGGCGCTGGCCATGAACCCGACCTGCGCGAGCACGATCTCCTACCCGGATCACCCGTCCTATTTCCTGACCCGCGTTGCCGACGACGTTGACGACGTTCCCCCGGAGTGGCTGCCGCTCCTCACGGTGGAAAGCCGGCGAATCGCTGCGAGTCGGCTCGGGCTCGACCGTTGACGGAGGCTGCCTCATTGAGGGAAAACCGTGTCAACGGTCATTACGACGTTCATCGCCGGGCATCGCGGCCTGGTGGGTTCGGCGCTCGTGCGGGCCTATCAGCACGATCGACATCGGCGTCTGATCGTGCAGCCGCGCGTCGAGCTTGACCTGACCGATGCCAGCGCCGTCGAGCAATTCTTCGCCGCCCAGCGCCCGCACGAAGTGCTCCTGGCCGCCGCCAAGGTCGGCGGCATCCAGGCGAATCGCGATTACCCCGTCGATTTTCTTCTCGCGAATCTGCGCATTCAAACGAACGTGCTCGATGCCAGTCATCGTTACGGCGTGCGCAAACTTCTCTTTCTGGGCAGCTCGTGTATCTATCCGAGGCTTGCGCCGCAGCCGTTGCGCGAGGAAAACTTGCTCGACGGAAAACTCGAACCCACCAACGAACCCTATGCCCTCGC
>SYHD01000223.1 GCA_005799265.1 Planctomycetia bacterium
CCGCGGCGGCGCGGGCTTCCCCTGCGGCGTCAAGTGGACGTTTTTGCCGAAGGACCATCCGGGACCGATCTACCTGTGCGTCAACGCCGACGAATCGGAACCGTGCACGTTCAACAATCGCATCCTCATGGAGCACGATCCGCACCAGGTGCTCGAGGGCATCATTCTTGCGTCTTACGCGACCAAGGCCAGCGTTGCCTACCTCTACCTTCGCTATGAGTACGGCCTGGCGTTCCGCAACCTACAGAAGGCGATCGACGAGCTCTACGCGAATAACCTGCTCGGCAAGAACATTCTCGGCAAAGATTTCTCGCTCGACGTGTATCTGCATCGCGGCGCCGGGGCGTACATCTGCGGCGAGGAGACCGGGTTGATCGAGTCGCTCGAAGGCAAGCGCGGTTGGCCGCGCATCAAGCCGCCGTTTCCCGCGGTCGAAGGGGCGTTTCGCAAGCCGACGGTCGTCAATAACATCGAAACGCTCGCTTGCGTCACGCACGTGGTCCAGCGCGGCGCGGACTGGTTCAAGACGATCGGCATCCCGCCCGATCCGAAGAACCCGCGCGACGCCGGCAGCTATGGGCCGAAGCTCTACTGCCTCAGCGGGCACGTCAACAATCCGTGCTGCATCGAGCTGCCTCTCGGCGTCACCGTGCGCGAGCTCGTGGACCGCTACGGACACGGCGTCTGGAAGGGGCGCAAGGCCAAGGGCTGCATCCCCGGCGGCATTAGCATGGGCATCATGACCGAGGCCGAATTCGACACGCCGCTCGATTTCAACGGCCCCGGCAAGGTGGGGTGTCTCGGTTTGGGAACCGCCGCCGTCACCGTGTTCGACGAGACGACCAGCATCGTCGACGTTTTGTACAATATCTGTCGATTCTTCGCACACGAATCCTGCGGCCAATGTACCCCATGCCGCGAGGGGACCGGCTGGATGATGAAGATCATGGACCGCATGCGCCGCGGCCAGGGTCGCAAGGAGGATCTCGACATCCTCGACGAAGTCGCCAAGTCGATCGGCATCATGCCCGGCACGACGATCTGCGGCCTCGCGGACGGCGCGGGCTGGCCGATCAAGAATGCGATCGCAAAGTTTCGTCCGGAGCTGGAAGAATACATCCGCAAAGGCGAAAAAACGAAGCTGCCGTTGGCCCTTGTGGGCGCGCACTGACAGCGCACGCGGCGGTGGGAGCAAACCATGACCATCCGCATCACCTGCCCGGGCTGCCAGAGCCCGCTGAGTTTGGCGGATGAATTGCGCGGCAAGAAGGTCCGCTGCAAGAAATGTGCGGCCGCCGTGCGCGTTCCCGAAGACGAAGACGATGCCGAAGACGCCGTGGAGCTTGCGGTCCAGACGGAGACGAAGTTGAAGGTCAAACCAAAGGCCGTCGCCGAAGACGACGAAGAAGAATCGAAGCCGGCCAAGAAAAAGAAAAAGAAGAAGAAGGCCAAGGGAGGTTCTTCGGTCATTCTGATCGTCGTCGCCGCGGTCGTGGTAGTTCTGCTGCTGGGGGGCGGCGGCACGGCGGCGTTTTTCTTCTTCAAGCCAGGGCCAGCCGCGCCACGCAACGACGGGCAAGCCAAGGCTGATGAGAAAGAGAAGGATGAACGCTCTGGGACCCGGATCATCGTCCCCACGCGCGAGGAAGGCAGTCCCACCAAGAAGGGGGGCAAGGGAATCGTCTCGAACATTCGCGGCGCGATTTGGCGCACGGAACGCCGCAACGAACTGGCCAACATCAACAAAATGCACTCGGCCTGGGCCCTGGAGCCGGGACCGAAAGCGCTTGACGGATACCTCGCCTACATCAAGACCGAATTCAGCGCCGGTCATGGCGCCATCAAAGACGGTTATTACCGGGTCAATGTGAACGCCAAGCCAGGCACGTCGGACATCGTGGCCGGCGAACGCGACGAGGACAATCCGGGCCATCTGGTCGTGCGCGGCAACGGAACCATCGAGTACGTCTCGGTCGCGAATTGGAAGAAGGCCATGGGCATCCCCTGAAAGGCCGTCATCCGTCGTGGAGCCTGTGAGATGCGACGTTATCATTTGCTGACACTGGTCATCTTCGCCATCCTCGTCATTGAGGGTTGCAAGCGCAGCCGCCCCGCGCGTGATCCGATCAGCGTTGCCAGTGAGAGCGACTTCCTCCCCGACGAGAGCGCCGAATTGCTCGTCACGCTCGCGCCGACAAAAAAGATCATCCTCGGTCTTGGGGTCCCAAGAGGACCGAAGGGGTATGCATTTCCGGCCGGCACGTTCGCCCCCAACGCCGAAATCGATTGGGACTATGGCAAGACGGACGAAGACAGGAAACTTGTTGAAGCCATCAAGAAACAATACGAAGTGGAAAAGGTCGAAACGGAAAAGGAGCAACGCAAACAAGACCTGGATGGGCTGTGCAAAATCGTTGTTCCCTTTATTGAAAAGAACGAACCTCCCGAGCGTACCTTGGACAATCTCCGCAAGGATGTGCGGCGCGGCGGCAAACTCCCGCTGCGCAAGCTGATCATGAGCAAAACGATCGATGTCGTCCTGGAAGTTGACCTCGCAAAGCCGAAAGATGTCGTCGGCTATTATCCCACTTCTCTGGGGACAGATGAGCATTTATTCGTCATGCGCAATGGCAAAATTGGCGTCGACAAGCTGGATTCCCTCCAAACCCTTGCCAAGCACCAACGGCTCTATGCGATTCAGAAAGTCTACAATCAGTACGTCGCGGACAACCCCGAGGAGCGGAACTACAAAGAACTCAAGGAATACCTCCAGAAAAATCTCGTCGCCACGGCGTACGAGGCGCATGTGAAAGGTGAAATCCTGATGCTGGATCCAGTCAAACCGAAGGGGAAGCAGAAGGGCGCGCCGCCGCCGATCGCCTGCTATGCCACGGGTGATAAGGACAAGAATCACCTTTGTATTTCCAGCAAGGCGGGCAAAGGGTTCATCGGGGTCATGCCGGCGCCGCTGCCTCCGAACTACTTGTCCAAATAGCGTCGTTGTCACCCGTCCCGGTCCGATGGAACTCTGCAACATGGCTGTTGTCAGCATCAACAATACGCCGGTCGATGTCGGCGCCGAACGATTGAACCTCGTCCAGGCGGCGCAGATGGCAGGCGTGTTCATCCCGCATTACTGCTGGCATCCCGCCCTGAGCGTCGTCGCGAGTTGCCGCATGTGCCTGGTCGAAGTCGGCGAGAAGAAACCCGACGGCTCCATCGCCATGCAGCCGCGCGTCGTTCCCGCCTGTCAGACCCCCGCCAAGGACGGCACTGTCTGCATCACCGACAGCGAGAAGGCGAAGGCCGCCCAGGGGCGCACCCTCGAAGGACTGCTGCTGAACCATCCGCTCGATTGCCCCGTCTGCGACAAGGCCGGCGAGTGCAAACTGCAGGACTTCAGCTACGAGTACGGCAAAGCCACGAGCCGGATGGTCGATCCCAAAAATACGCCGCCGAACAAGCCCGACATCGGCGAACACATCTCGCTCTTCACCGACCGCTGCATCATGTGTTCACGCTGCGTGCGCTTCACGCGCGAAATCGCCGGTTCGGCCGAGCTAGAAGTGATCCATCGCGGACATCATTCGGAGATTGATATTTTCCCCGGCGATCCGGTCAACAACAAGCTGGCGGGCAATGTCGTCGATCTCTGCCCGGTCGGGGCGCTGGCGAACAAGGACTTCCTCTACCAGCAGCGCGTCTGGTTCCTCAAGAGCGACCAGAGCGTCTGTGCCGGCTGCTCGACGGGTTGCAGCATCGAGGTCGATCACAACAAGGACGTCGTCTACCGTATCCGCCCGCGCGAGAACCCGCAGGCGCAAGGTTGGTTCATTTGCGACGAGGGACGATTCGACTACGCCTACGTCAACGCTCCCGAACGCTTCCAGCAGCCGTTGTCTCGACTCGCCAACGACACCCTGACCGCGACGGCCTGGGAGAACGCGATCGCAACTCTGCGCAGTGAACTCGCCGACGCAGGGCGCAAGGACGGGGCAGCGATCGCCGGCGTGGTGTCGCCGATGCTCACCATCGAGGAAGCGTTTCTATTCGCCAAGTTCATCACGGAACTGTCCACTGCGGCGACACTTTATCTCGGCTGGGTCCCGCGGGTCGGCGGCGACGAGCACTTTCCGCAAGATCGCAAGGGCAACCCGCTCGGTCCGGTCAAGTTCACGATTCGCGCCGAGAAATGCCCCAATCGCCGCGGCGTCGAGGAAATCCTCAAGCACTTCCAGGGCGACGTGCTGGGTCTCGACGCGCTACTGGCGGACGCGGGCAACCTCAAGGCGCTATACCTGACCGCGGGCTATCCGCCGCGCCTTGGGTCGTGGTTGAACCATGAGCAGACGCATACGCTGGCGCGTATCCCGCTTCTGATAGTGCAAGACCTGGCGCCGTCGCCGATCGCGCAAATCGCGCGATTCGTCCTGCCGGCGGCGACCTTCGCGGAGAAGGACGGCTGTTACGTCAATCACGCGAACCTGGCGCAGGCGATTCACAAGGCGGTAAGGCCCGGCTCGATGGGACGCACCGACGGCCAAATTTTTTCGTACTTGCTGAATCGACGCGGTCTGTTGCACGCGGACGCGGTGCGGCAGGAACTGGCGCGTGAGGTGCCGTACTTCGCGCCGCTCCTGGACATGCCATTGGGCGAACACGGCGTGAAACTTACATAGCATTCTCCCCCGTCTCATTAGAAACGGGACAAGGGCGTCGGCACTGGGAGGGATTTACAATTGACAATTAGCAATTAGCAATTGCAAATTGACGCGCGTGGATGGATCCTCAATTTGAAATTGCTAATTGTAAATTGCTGATTGTAAATGCTCTTTCCGCCAAGGTAGGCTCCCGCGCGGCAGTACGGAGCATAGGGACGAGCATGCCAATCGAAACACTCATCACAATCGCGGTAATCTTCGGCGCCATTCAAGGCTTCGCGGGCGGATTGGTGTACGTCGAGCGCAAGATCTGCGCCTTCATGCAGAATCGCATCGGGCCCAACCGCGTCGGACCTCTCGGCCTATTGCAGGTTCTCGCCGACGGGATGAAGTTCATGATGAAGGAAGAGTTCGTCCCTCACTACGCGGACAAAGTCCTCTTCATCCTCGCCCCAACCATCGGCATGATCGCCGCCATGCTCTGTTTCGCGGTCGTCCCGTTCGGCCCCACGGGCAATCCGAATGACCCTGCCTACGCCGACACGTATCAATTCGTCATGGCCAAGAACATAGACATCGGCATCCTCTTCGTCTTCGCCGTCTCCAGCCTCAATGTGTACGGCATCATCCTCGGCGGCTGGGCGTCGAACAACAAATACAGCTTGATCGGCGGCCTGCGCTCCAGCGCCCAGATCATCAGCTACGAAATTCCGCTCGGCCTGTCGATCCTCGGCGTCGTCCTCATGACCGGCTCGCTCAATCTCGAGCGCATCATCTGGCATCAGACGGCGCACCCGTGGAACATCTTTTATCAACCGCTCGCGTTCCTACTCTTCATGATCAGTGCGTTCGCCGAGTGCAACCGCCTGCCGTTCGATTTGCCCGAGACGGAGCAGGAGCTCGTCGGCGGCTATCACACCGAGTACAACGCGATGAAGCTGGCGTTCTTTTTCATCGGCGAATACACGCACATGATCACGTCGAGCTTCCTGATGGTGATTATTTTCTTCGGCGGCTGGCATTTCCCGTTCATCGCCGATGCGGACTCATGGGTTGGGTTGAAGCTGATCGTGTTCCTGACGAAGATGTTCTTGTTCATCATTTTCTTCATGCTGGTTCGCTGGACGATCCCGCGTTTTCGCTTCGATCAATTGATGGCGCTGGCGTGGAAGGTGTTCATCCCGATGGCGCTGGTGAACCTCGTCGCGGTGATGTTCGTGAAGGAATTCGCAGGGGATCATTTGTGGATCTTGACGATCGTTTCGCTGGCGGTGCTGGTTGGCGCCGGGCTGATCACGACGGCGCCGGTGAAGAAGGTACAGGGAGTTTCCGTTTAGCGCTCGCAGGGCAGCGCCATTCATGGTACCCCCCTGTCGGTCCATTGTGAGCGCAAAACGAAATACGGAGGCATCATGCCGATTCTCGAGACGGAAGTGCGCTGGGTCAAGCCGCCAACGCTGGGGCTGCTTGATCGCCTGTACTTGCCCGCCATTGCCGAGGGGCTGTCGACGACGATCAAGCACGTCTTTCAGCCGAAGGTGACGCAGCAATTTCCGGAAGAGCGCCCCGATCTGCCGGCGAACTATCGCGGCCTGCATCGGCTCAACCGCGACGCCGACGGACGCGCCAAGTGCGTCGCCTGCTTCATGTGTTCGACGGCGTGCCCGGCCCATTGCATCGACATCGTCGCTGCGCCGTCTCCATGGCCGGACCGCGAGAAGTATCCGGAGATGTTCGTGATCGACGAACTGCGCTGCATCTACTGCGGCATGTGCGAGCAGGCGTGCCCGTGCGACGCGATCGAATTGACATCGATGTTCGACCTGACCGGCGTGTCGCGCGCGGAGATGATGTTCGATAAGGAAAAACTCTTGAGTGTGTTCGATCAAACGGCGGGCGTGGGCAAAGACCCGGTCCGCACCAAGGCGGGAGCGCTGAGTTGCGCGTCGGAACCAAACGTATAGCGAGGAGAATGGCATTTACAATAGGCAATCAGCAATTGCCAATCGTAGACAATTAGCAATGAGTTGCTTTGGAATTTGAAATTGCTGATTGCTAATTGTCAATTGTAAATGATGAGCGGAACAGTACACGAGAGATCGACCGAGATGGAAGTAAGCAAGTCCGATTTTTTGTTCGCCGACACCCAGGCCGCAAACACGCTGACGGCGTTCCTGCGCGAAAACTGGCTGCTCTTCATGCCGGCGGCGCTCGGCTTCGCGGCGATCTACCTGCTGCTCCCGAAAGCGCGGCGGCTGACCCCGGTGCTGGGCGGCCTGTTGGCAATCGCGGCGCTCGGCTTGGGCGCCGTTGAACTCATTCGCACCGATACGAACGTGGTCGAATCGATCCTATTCTTCGCGTTCTCCGGATTGGCCATCGGCGCGGGCATCATGATGATCACGCAGAAAAACCCGGTCCACGCGGCCCTATCGTTCGCGCTCGTCGTCCTGAGCACCTGCGGGCTGTTCCTGCTGCTGGCGGCCCCGTTCCTGATGGCGGCGACGATCATCGTCTACGCCGGCGCGATCGTTGTCACGTTTCTGTTTGTCATCATGCTCGCACAGCAGGAAGGCCCTTCGAGCGCCGACCAACTCTCGCGCGAACCATTCCTGGCGAGCCTGGCCGGGTGCATCCTGCTGGGATCGCTGGTGGTCATCCTCCACAAGAGCTACGGTTCAGGCGATACCCGCAAGACTGACGAGTTGGTCAGGCAGTTGCGTTCCGTGGCGAAGGCCGAGGACGAAAACGAGATCAAAGAAATCATGGGCGACTACGCATCGGCGCCGCTGACGGAACTCAAGTCGAAATTCACCACGGACCTGTCAATGCACTTTCCAAGAGAAGGTCGCATCAAGGACATCGAACATCAATGGGTGAAGATGCGGAATGATCCCAAGTCGAACCTCGAACGACTCAAGAGCACGGCGAAGCTCGTGTTGGAAACGATCGACGCCAATCGCCGCCGCCAAGGTAGCCTGGCGCTGGAAAGCGTTCCGGGCAAGACCAAGGGTATGCCGAGCCATTTCGCGCCGGGCAAGCTGCCTGCGTCCAACGTCGCGGCGCTCGGCAGGACGTTGTTCACCGATTATCTCGTCGCCGTCGAACTCGCGGCAGTCCTCTTGTTGATCGCGACTATCGGCGCCATCGCCATGGTCGGACGACGATCGGAGGAGTTGCGATGAGCCCGGCCAACCTCCAAGCCTATTTGCTCGTCGGCGCCATCCTCTTCGCTCTGGGGCTGGTCGGCTTCCTCGCGCGCCGCAACCTCATCATCATGTTCCTGTCGGCCGAGATGATGCTGCAAGGCGTGGCGATCAACCTCGTCGCCTTCGCAAAGCATCGCGGCGATCTGGGCGGGCAGGTCTTGGTGCTTTTCATCCTCGCAGTGGCGGCCTGCGAGGCGGCGCTGGCGCTGGCGTTGATCCTGATGCTGTACAAGCGCAAAAAATCACTTGACGTGAGCCTGTGGCAAGAACTGCGCGAGCCGGACCAGGAGCCGATCACCGACGACGAGCCGCTGGCGGTCCCCGCGAAACCGGAGGATTTCCAGCACCTGACCCCTGCCGGCGAGCAACCGCTGGTGAAGGAGAAGGAGGTCAGCCATGCCTGATCTCGACCAGTTTGTGCTCTGGCTGATCCCGCTGTGCCCGCTCGCGGCCAGTCTGATCATCGCGACCGTGGGGCGTCGTCTGTTTCCGACGTTGTGTCATCTGCCGTGCATCGCCGGCGCCATGGCTGCCTGTGCGTTCGCGATACTCGCTTTTATCATGGTGGCCAGCAGCGACCAGCCGGCCATCTACGCGGGCAAGGAGGCAACGTGGTTCAGCGCCGGCGCGGTCACGGTCAAGTTCTCCCTGCGCGCCGACGGACTGACGGCGGTCATGCTCGTCATGGTTACCTTCATCGGCAGCTTGATCGCGATCTACGCCGCAGGTTACATGCGGGACGATCCGGGCTATCCGCGCTTCTTCGCGGCCGTCAGCTTGTTCCTGTTCTTCATGGTCGGGCTGGTTCTGGCGAATAACTTCATCCTGCTTTATGCGTGTTGGGAAGGCGTCGGCCTGTGCAGCCATTTGCTGGTTGGCTTCTGGTACGCCAAACCAGCTGCGGCCGCGGCGGCACGCAAGGCGTTTCTCGTCACCCGGCTCGGCGACGTCGGACTGTTTATCGGCATCCTCCTCTTGTGGAGCTATTCGCCATCCCACTCTCTGGAGTATGACGACGTCTTTAACCAGGCCGGCCTCTATCAAACTTGCGGCGTGCTCTTCTGGGCCTGCGTGTGTCTGTTCATTGGCGCGGCGGGGAAGTCGGCACAATTTCCGCTGCACGTGTGGCTCCCGGACGCGATGGAAGGCCCGTCACCCGTCAGCGCCTTGATCCACGCCGCGACGATGGTGAC
>SYHD01000004.1 GCA_005799265.1 Planctomycetia bacterium
AGCTCGGCCTCGCGTACGACTTCTACAACGACAAGGGCGTGATGGCGAACGCGAGCTTTCTGGATTACCGCATGCCGACCGCCCTCGACTTGCCGATGATCGACGCCGTGATCGTGGAGGTGCCGGACCCGAAGCATCCCTACGGCGTACGCGGCGTGGGCGAGGTGCCGATCGTCCCGCCGTGCGGCGCGATCGCGAATGCGATCTACCACGCGATCGGCGTACGCATGGAGGAGCTGCCGATGTCGCCGGGGCGCGTGTGCAAGGCGATTTTGGCAAAGAAATAATGTGACCGTTCACCATTGAAAAATTGGCGCAACTGCGCACGGGTGTTTTTTTCTGGCATGTCAGTGTGGACGCATCGGGTTGTGCAGGATGCAGCGAACGAGCTTCGCAATCAACGGATCGGACGATGCGCCCGCAGCGCCTCCAGGGTGCGCACGAATTCAGCTGGTAGCGGCGCCTCCACAGCGATCGTCTCCTTCAAACGCGGATGAATGAAACGTAACCTCAGCGCGTGCAATGCCTGGCGCTGTAGAAGCACCTCGTCCGCGCCGGCTTCCAGGTGCGGCACGAGGTCCGATAGCCGGAACGAATCGCGGCCGCTGTAGGTTTTGTCCGCCAGCACCGGGCAGCCGACGCTCCCCAGGTGTACCCGGATCTGGTGCGTGCGTCCGGTGCGCGGCTGGCAGCGGACAAACGTGTAGCCGCGGAAACGCTCTTGCACTTCGTAGTACGTACACGCCTCTTTACCGATTTCCTCGTCGTCGCTGGCGATCATCTTGATGCGGTCGTGCGGATGCTGGCCGATGCGTTTTTCGATGTAATCGCTGTCGCGGTCGAGCACCCCTTGAGTGATCGCGACGTACTCCTTGAAGATCTTGCGCGTCTCGAACTGCATGCCGAGGTCGCGGTGCGTTTTCTCCTCCTTGGCGACGAGGATGACGCCGGAGGTATCGCGATCGAGGCGATGGACGATGCCGGGGCGATAATCGCCGTTGAGATTGCTCAGGTGCTGGAAGTGAAAGGCAAGGGCGTTGACGAGCGTGCCTCCCCAGTTGCCGCGCGCGGGGTGGACCACCATGTTGTAGGGTTTGTTGACGACGGCCAGGTAATCGTCCTCAAAGAGGATTTCGAGTGGGATGTTCTCCGGCGCGGGCTGTGTGCGTTGAGGTTCGGGCAGCCAGATGCGGACGCGGTCTCCTTGCCTGACCTTCGTGCTGCGCTTGATGGGGAGATCGTTGACGGTGACGCTATCGGCCTCGATCGCTTTTTGTATGATGGAACGGCTGAAATCGGGGAACTGCATGACGAGATACTGATCCAGTCGCATGCCCGCGGTCTTGAATTGCACGTTCAACTCGACGGCCCGACCGACGCCTGGGACGGGAAGGAGCTCCTCGGCTTCGTCATCGAGTGATTCATCGTCGGGTGACATGGGATTTGCGAGAGAAACGCCGCTATTCAGCTATCAGCCAATATTGACAGAAATCAGAATCGAAATCTCAACCGCCGGTGTAGCTTTGGCTGAAAGCTGATAGCTGACTACTCTTTTTGCTTAATGAAGGGAGGCAGCCCATCCTTCGGGAGGTCGATGCGAGCCTGGACGTTCAACAGCCGGCGCAACTCCTGATAGGTTTCACGCAGAGCCACCTCGTTTTTCGCGTCCTTGATGTGTTTCAAGCGTTCCTGGGCAAATTTGCCTTCGGCGCTGTCCTTGTACTTCCCTTCCTTCTCCGCAATCAACGCCTCGTAGAGCTTTCCCGCTTTTTCCAGGTTGACAGGATCTTCCACGGCGAGCGATTCCTTGACGACGGCCTGGCCGAGCAATGCCTGCGGCTCGAAGATCGGATCGTTCTTGCACAGTTCCGCGAGTTCGCCGTACAGTTTCTCCGCGCGCTTGAGATTGGCAATGGCTTCGTGCGATTGGGCGGCGCCGAACATCTTGATGCCGCCTTCCCAATAGTGGACCCAGGCGACTTGAAAACGCGCCGCCTTGGCCGCCTCGCCGTCCAGCTTGGTCAGGCCATCGATCTGGCCACGGGCGCCGTCATAGAGCATCAGCCATTTGAGCGACGCTTCTTGGCGATCGAGAATGTACCAGCGGTAGGAAAAGTAGGAGCCAATGAGCACGACGGCCGCGACGGCCGCGACGAGAAGTACGGTCTTGCGCGTGCCCCCCTTGACCGATTGCACGACGCGCCCCATCTTGTCGGCAAGCGTGTTGGTTTCGAGTTCCTTGCGTTGTTCCGCCTTCATGTGCGGGACGCTCCTGTCGGCCAGAGAATGGAGAGGGATGCGTGAAGAAGAAACGAAATCTCCGCAGCGCCCCGATGAGAAGATGATAGGCGCGACGATGAACGAGGTCAAGGAGAGCGAAACAGGGAACTTTCGCGAGTCAAGATTTTGGGGGCGGGCCGACCGCGAATCCCAATTCGAGCAGTTGGTCCACGAAGCGCTCGCCCGCCTTGAGCGCCGCCGGTGATTCCACTTTCGCCAACGAGATCGCGCTGTACCAGTAGCGTTGACGATCGCGCATCGGCAAGCTGTCCGGATCGATGCCCAATTCGCGCACCGCCTCCGGATCCCAACGGACCTTCTTGAGCAGGCTCGCGACCTCACGCCAGGTCAGCCCTTTGGCGACGATGACTCCGTCGCTTTTCCGGGTGATGGTTCGGCCAATGAGTACGTGGATCATTCCGATGAAGTTGCCCTTGGGGAGTCCGCTATTTTTCACTTCGTCAAGCAGGTTGGACTGTGCATCCATTCGAGGGCCTCCGGCCTTGTCCCAAACAGGGGGATTTATGTGATTTTGCTATTGGTGAGCCGAGCAAAAGACTTTCACGCTCGTGTATATTAACCTGTTTGCCTATTTTATCAAGATAAAAATCGAAAAGAGCGACGCAATTTTCACGAATAAGTTAAATTATCCATTTTTACTATCTTACTCATATAGTTCATTTTTATTGTTTTTGCTCAATAATATGCAGATCCGAGCGAGTTCTGCCCCGAATTCAACCGATTAATAATCTAATTCCCCGTTGGACAGGACTGTCGTCCCACAATCAGCCTGGGCGAGAAATCGGTTTTTCTCTTTACGCAATACAGGTCCGTGTTTTCTTGGATGAGGTGTTTCCATGCTGGGCGCCACGATGCACGCGAAAAACTATTTAAAATTCGTCGAGCGAGAGACCGCCCGGCTTGACTACGAAACGATCGAAGAACTGGCGCGATCGATTTATCGTCGCTATTGCGCCCGTCGCTTCGTCTACATTCTTGGCAACGGCGGCAGCGGGGCCAACGCCTCGCATCTCTGCGAAGACCTCGGCAAGGGGACTGCCCTGCCCGGCGAGAATTCGCTGCGTCTCAAGGTCCTCAGTCTCACCGACAATACCTCTTACATCCTCGCCTGGGCCAATGACACCAGCTACGACCGTATCTTCGTCGAGCAGCTGAAGAACTTCGGCGAACCCGGCGATCTCGTTATCGCCATCAGCGGTTCGGGCAACAGCCCCAACGTGCTCCGCGCCGTCGAATGGGCCAACGAGCACGGTCTGGAAACCTTCGGCATTACGGGCTTCTCCGGCGGCAAACTCAAGCAAATCGCCGAGAAAAACTTCCACGTCGAGTGCAATGACATGGGCGTCGTCGAGACCATGCACACGGTCGCGTTTCACTATGTCGTCGGCCGAGTCTATGCTCTGGTGCTGCAACACAATCAGGGACTGAAGCTCTGCGCGTAAGGTCCTGATTTTGGCGAGCGAACACGGCGAAGTCTTGGCAAAGCGACGACAAAGTACGAAGAGCGAAGTACGAAAGGGATGCATGCCTTTTTTTCGTACTTCGCTCTTCGTACTTTGAATTTCGGCTTCCCGGCTCGACAAATGTTTCATTCGTTCTTGACGGCCATTGCTTTGCTCGTTATCGTTTACATTGTTCCTCCCGCCAGACCCGCGTTCCCGCTCCGTCCCGCCGAAAGGATCGATTCATGCTTTCCCTCTTCAGCAATCGGAATGATCGCACCTGTAAGGGCTTCAATCGCCGCGAGTTTCTGCGGATTGGGGCGCTCGGTATGCTCGGCGGCATGACTTTGCCGGCGCTCATGCAAGCGCGGGCTCAGGCAGCGAGCAACGGCCGAAGCGTCAAGGACAAGTCGGTCGTCTTCCTGTTCCTCAGCGGCGGCCCTTCGCACATCGAGTTCTTCGATCCCAAGATGGACGCCCCCGCCGAGATCCGCAGCATCACCGGCGAGGTGCAGACGACGCTCCCCGGCATCACCTTCGCCGGCAGCTTCCCGCGCCTCGCCCAGATGACGAACAAACTCGCGATCGTTCGTTCTTACGCTTCGGGTCAAGCGGATCATACGTACCTCATTCCCGCCAGCGGCGGCAATCCGCTACGCGCGTCGATGGGCGCCCTCTACTCGCGCGTTGCTGGCAGCAATCATCCGCAGACCGGTATGCCCAACAATATTCTCGTCCTACCCGAGGCCGTCCAGCGCGGTTTGCGGCTGCAAGGCAACTTCGAGACCGGGGCGCTGCCGACGTTGACCGCGCCGGGCGATTTGGGCGCCAGCTGCCGAGCGTTCGATCCGAGTGGGTCGAGCGAGATTCAGCGCAACATGGAGATGCGCATCAACGCTGATCGCTTCGAGGATCGCCGCTATCTGCTCGGCGTGTTCGACAATTTGCGTCAGGACATGGACAGCCGCGGCGTCATGGCCGGGGCCGACCACTTCCAGCAGCAAGCGTTCGACGTCATTAGCCGTGGCGTCGCGCAGGCGTTTGATCTATCGCGCGAGGATCCGCGCGTCGTCGCCCGTTACGACACGAGCGGCTTCTTCACTAACGAGTACATCCAGAGCTACTACGACATGCGTCGCGCGTCGAATCTGCTCGGCAAGCAGATGCTCCTGGCCCGGCGCCTGTGCGAGGCGGGCTGCGGTTACGTTACCGTCTCCGACTGCGGCTGGGACATGCACGCCAACGAAAACAGTCCGCGCAACATGGCCGCGCTGCCCGCGATGGCCGGCCAGGTCGATCATGCCGTGTCCGCGTTCTTGGAAGATCTCGAAGTCCGCGGCTTGAGCGATAAGATCCTGCTCGTCATCACCGGCGAAATGGGCCGCACGCCGCGCCGCAACGGCAACGGCGGCCGCGACCATCACGGTAACCTGACGACACTGGCGTTCGCCGGCGGCGGCCTGCGCATGGGCCAGGTGATCGGCCGTTCTGATCGCATCGCGTCTAGCCCGGCGACCGAGCGCTTCGGCCCGCCGCACCTGTTGGCGACGATCATGAACACCCTACTCGACACCGGCGAGGTCCGCGTCCAACGCGAGCTCGGCCGTGTCGCCAACGTCGTCAGCGAAGGGACGCCGATTCCGGGGTTGTTGGCGTAGCGTTCATCGATACTGAAGTTCATCTCCATACACATCACGTTCTGGCGCCGGCTGGCGTTTTCGTAATGTCTGCGCACCCACTGGCGTGATACAATATCGTAGCCGCACATCTTCGAAGGTGTACGAGGTGTCCCATGCGAAAACATGAGCCGAGCAACGGCAACGGCAGCACGGGTGTAGCCGACCCGCCGCCATTGCAAGCAGGTGATCGCTTGACGCGCGCCGAATTCATGCGCCGTTGGGAACTGCATTCCGAGATCAAGTTCGCCGAGTTGATCGGAGGAATCGTCTATATGCCCTCTCCATTGACTCGATTGCACGGCGTGACGGACGGCACCGTTGCAACGTGGCTCGGCACCTATCGCGCTTACACGCCTGGCACGGAATCGGGCAGCAACGCCACGACCTTGATGGAAGGAGACGAAGCGCCGCAACCCGATGAGTATCTGCGCATCCTTCCTGAATTGGGCGGACGTTCCGCGAATGAAGGCTTGTACGTGAGTGGTAGTCCGGAGCTTTTAACGGAGATTAGTGTCAGCAGTGCGTCGATTGACATGACGCAGAAATTCGAGCTCTATGAACGAATGGGCGTGCTGGAGTACGTCGCCATCCTGATGTATGAAAAGGAAATCCGCTGGCACCGGCTCTCCGTCAGTGGCTACAAGGCGATCGCTCCCCACGCCGACATGCTCTGGAAATCGAAGGTCTTCCCCGGTCTGTGGCTCGACGGCAAAGCCATGCTCGCCAACGACGCCGCCAAGGTCCTCACCACGCTCAAGAAGGGACTGCGTTCGCCCGAACACGCGGCGTTCGTCAAGAAGCTTGCCAAGAAAAGAAGTCATAGCCGCCAAGCCCTGGGATGAGCGCAGCGATTCCCAAGGGTGGCCCGTCCAAGGACATTCTCCATGATGCGTTCTTCCTTCGTCGCATTCGCGTCCCTTATTTTTTTCACCGGCCCCGCTTACGCCCGCCCCGCGTACAAACCGGCGCTCGCGCACTACTTCGGTTCGCACCTGCCGAAGAACCTCAACGCCTGTACGACCTGCCGTCTGCGCGACAGTGGCGGTTGGGCCAACCCGCACAACGCCTTCGGCCTTCGACTCAAGGCGGTCAAAGACGAACTGCGCAAGGCCGCCAAGCCGTCAACGATTGAAGCTCGCCTCGACGCGGTCCTCGACGAAGACTCCGACGGCGATGGCGTCAGCAATCTTCGCGAGATCCTCACGGGCCATGCGCCTGGCGACAAAGCGGATCGGCCGACCGACAAGGCACTGCTCGACGCGATGACGAAGTTCATCGCCTTCGAGCGAATTCGCAAGGGCCATCCGTGGCGGCCTTTCGAGGTCGTCAAGCGTCCTGAGGTGACGAAGGTCAAGAATGCCGCCTGGGGACGCAATCCGATCGACGCCTTCATCGCGGCCGAGCACGAGGCGTACGGCCTGAAGCCGCGGCCGGAGGCGCCTCTCGAGGTCCTGCTACGGCGTGTCTATCTCGATTTGATCGGATTGCCGCCAACGCCTGCGGAGTTGGCGGATTTTCGCAAGCAATGCGCGACCGCTAAGCCGCAAGCGGCGTACGAGAAGGTCGTCGATGATCTGCTCAATCGCCCACAGTACGGCGAACGCTGGGGCCGGCACTGGATGGACGTGTGGCGCTACAGCGACTGGGCCGGCTTCGGAGCGCAGGTGCGCGACAGCCAGCCGTACATCTGGCATTGGCGTGACTGGATCATCGATTCGCTCAACGAGGACAAGGGCTATGATCGCATGGTCCTCGAAATGCTCGCCGGCGATGAACTCGCGCCGGAGGATCCGAAGGCTCTCGCCGCGACCGGCTATCTGGTGCGCAACTTCAAGCTGCTGAGCCGCGAAAAATGGATGCAGGACACGGTCGAGCACACGTTTCAGGCGTTTCAGGGCGTGACGATCGGCTGCGCGAAGTGTCACGATCACCTGTTCGATCCGATTCTGCAGACCGATTACTACCAGGTGCGCGCGATCTTCGAGCCGCACAACGTGCGCACGGACAAGTATCCCGGCGAACCCGACCTCAAGAAAAACGGCCTGGTGCGCGTCTTTGACAAGGACCTGAAAGCGCCCACGTTGTTCTTCATCCGCGGCGATGATCGCACCCCCGACAAGGATAAGAAGATCGTCCCCGGCGTCCCGGAAGCGCTGGGCGGGCGTTTCCCGAAGATCGAGCCGATCAAGATTCCGGGCGCCGCCTCGCCGACGGACAAGAAGGCGTCCGCTCCCGTCGAGAGCACGGGCCGGCGGCTAGCGTTCGCGAAGTGGCTGGCCGATAGGGAAAATCCCCTGACCGCGCGCGTTGCCGTCAATCACATCTGGCTGCGCCACTTCGGCCAGGCGGTCGTGCCGTCGGTCTTCGATTTCGGCAAGAATGGCCGGGCGCCGTCGCACGCGGCGTTGCTCGATTGGCTGGCGTTCGAACTCATGCACCCAACCAAGACCGCTGGCGAGCGCGGCGAGCCTGCGGGGTGGGGCATGAAGCACCTCCATCGCCTCATCGTCACGAGCAGCACCTATCGCCAAGCCTCGACGCCCGATGCCGCCAATGCGCAGATCGATCGCGACAACAAATACCTTTGGCGTTACCCCCCGCACCGGCTCGAGGCGGAGGCAGTGCGCGACTGCGTCTTCTACGTCGCGGGCAAACTCGATCTGACGCGCAGCGGACCCGACATCGACTACAAGCTTGGCCTGACGACGCCGCGCAGGAGCCTCTACTTCCGCCACGCCGCCGAGAAACAGATGGAGTTCCTGCAGCTCTTCGATGCCGCCAACGTGACGGAATGCTACGAACGGCAGCACTCGATCGTGCCGCAGCAAGCGCTGGCTCTGATGAACAGCGACCTCTCTCTGAAGCACGCCCGCATCCTGGCACGCACGATCGCGGGCAAGACGAACGACGCCGAAGCGTTTGCGACGAGCGCTTTCGAACACGTCCTCTCGCGTGCCCCGACGCTGGCGGAACGCGACGAGTGCGTGACGTTCATGGCGACGCAGACGAAGGCATATCAGGCGTCGAAGTTGGCGGGCGGCAAGGTCGCGGACGGCAGTACGGCCTCAAGCGATCCGGCGCAGCGAGCACGCGAGAATCTCGTGCATGCGCTTTTGAACCACCATGAGTTCGTGACGATAAGATGATAGAATGAACGATGCCCGTGTGTTGGAGGCCGGTCATGATCGTTGCCGCGGATTATCGCGTCTGGACTTTCGAGGACTTCTGCGCGCGGATTCCGGAAGGGATGAAAGCGGACCTAATTGAAGGAGTGATCTTCGTGGCGTCCCCCGACAATATCCACCACTACGACATCAACTCCTGGTATCACGCGATTCTCCGGAACTTCCTGCGTGTGCGCAAGATCAAGGGCCGGCTGTTTGGTTATCGCATTGCCTTTCGCTTGGGAGAAGAAGATGGCCCAGAGCCGGACGTGGCCTATCTGATTCCCAAACATTGCCAGCGCATTCGCAAGACGTTCATCGACGGCCCGCCCGATCACGCTCTTGAGATCGTCTCCCCCGATAGCGTCGGCCGCGATTATCAAAAAAAACGCCTGCAATACGAGCGTGCCGGCGTCAAGGAATATTGGATCATCGATCCGCTCGAAGAACGCATGACCTGTTATCGCCTCGGCAAGAACGGCAAGTACAAGGAAGTCCGCCCGCGCGACGGCATGATCCATTCCCAGGTCATTCCGGGTTTCTGGGTAAAGCCGGCTTGGTTCTGGTTAACACCGTTGCCTGATGAAGACGAAGTCCTGCGCGAGATTCTCGCCGAGGCTGATGGGAAATCGTGACGGTTCTCGTCTTCAATAGCCTCCGATCGTTTCTACCTGACGAAATCCACCAAAACCATGCGCAACCGTGATTGTCCACTCAGCGACGAGCACGCCATTTTCGCGATACGCGACCTTACGTGGTGGTTCGATACGCTCGAAAACATGCCGCATGCGCTCCGCGTCAATGTCGACGAGCAAGAACGTACGCCCCGTGAAGTGTCCTGGATCGGAGCGCGGATTGGGACGCCAGAGGTCGTACTGGCTGTGGCGATCACCTAAGAATAAACCCATACAGTAGATATTCGGATGCCCGTCGCAGTAGAACGCCAGCTCGCCGGCCTGCGTCCAGCGTTCGCTGGCCAGCACCGGTTCGATGCCGCGCTCACGCAACTCGGCACGCGTGCGATTCACTTCAGCGGCCAGGAAGCGCCAGCCGCGCAAGCGTGCCGTCGGATCGAACCGTCGGACCGGCAGCGGCCTCTCCCGCGTCGCGGGCCCGGCCAGACGCAGAAGCACTGGCTGAACGTGAATCGGCTCGTGCAGCACCAGCGTCACCATCACTCCGAGCGCGGCCGCTCCGAGCAAGCCTATCTTGGCTGACGGCTGAGGCCTGACGGCAGACAGCTTTCCCGCTGCCAAGACGAGGCCCGACAAATACGCGACCACGGGCCAGTTCGCTTCGCCGCCATCGTTTTTCAAGGCGAACAAGCCGAAGAAGACAAACGTCGGCAGCGACATCCACCAGAGAAAGCGCATGGGCGGACGATCCTCGCGCGGCGGGCGATGCGTCCACATGGCGAGCATCCAAACGACGAACCAGAAGCCGAGCAGGATCGCGAATTGCCCGCCAAGATACTTGAACGGGCCGAGCCAATGGAACGCCGTCTCGTCTAGCCCAGCATGGCCTTGCGTGTGACGAAGCGATACCCAACCGTTCAGCGCGTTCCAGGCGAGGATCGGTACGCCGCCCAGCGCGCCGATGCTGGTCATGATCCAGAGGCCGGGTTGCTTCAGGTGATGTCGGAAGCTCGGCGTCGTCAGAAGAAACAGTGCCAATGACGGCACGAATAGCACCATCGTGTGCTTCGCCAGCACGCCGACGAGAATGCACGCGCCCGTGAAAATCAACGCGACTTTCTCTCCTCTTCCCCTGGAAGAGGGGCCGGGGGTGAGGGCGCGCCATGCAAAGACCAGCGCCCACATCCACGCACACGTGAACGGCGCGTCGATGGTCATCAACAGCGAGCCCGCGTGAACGATCGGCAACGTCAACGCCAGCGCGACTACCGCAAAGCCAAGTTTGGGACTCTGATGAATCTGCACCGTCAGCGTGTAAAGCCCCACGAGCAGCAGACTGCCGCAAACGACCGCCGGCAGGCGCACCGCGAGCGTCGTGTCGCCGAACAGTTCGCAGCTCGCCCGGATCAGCCAGGCGACGAGCGGCCCTTTGCTGTAGTAGCACCAATCGAGCTGGCGCGACCATTCCCAGTAGTGGGCTTCATCGGGAGCAAGATCGAATGGGCAGAAGAAAGCGAGATAGAAGAGGCGCACGATCGCAACGCCGACAATCAGCGTTAAAGCGGCCCAACGATATTGTGGTGATGCATCCATGGCGCCTGGAAATTAGACGGAGGCGCGAAATGAATCAAGTACATCTTGAACGCGGCAGTCTAGGAGCTTGAGGCAGGCTGGCAACCTGGTGCGAATGACCAGGAGTCATATCCAAGCGGCTTTCCGAGCAAGAATCCGCTGCGAAAATGGTAACCGTTCACCCCTCTCCCCCTGAGTACAGGTGGAGAGGCGAGGTGAACGATTACCGAAAATGCTTAGAGCCCGAAGCGTCAGCGAGGGAGTTTGCCAATTCCTCGCTGACGCTTCGGGCTCTGTAGTTCGGGCTTTGCCATTCTCAGTTCGCGCCGACGATATCCGCCACCAGCTTCGCGATCGCGTCATGCGTCAAGACGAACGTCACTGGTTCGCGCTTCTCGCCGTACTGGCCGACGTAGCGACGCAAGGTCGCCAATGTGCGGGCCGAGCGCGTCAGCAGCAGCTCGTAGTAGAAAGCTTTGCCGTTCTTGAGCGTCGGGGCCTCGCTGCGGAGGATCGCCCGGCTAAGCGAAGTGTCCACCTCGATGACGCGCAGCGGCTCCATCAGACCCGTCGCGGTCGCGGCAATGCGCGTCGCCCAGGCGCGCAGGTTCTCCTTGATCGGCGCATTCTTCCCCAGCGTCAGCTCGTTGAGCGCGCAACTCAGGCTGTCCTTCTTTTCTGTAGCGAGAGTGAAGTCCCAACCTTCCGCGTAAACATGAAATCCGCCGGCATCCGGGCTAGTTAGTTGCTGGCGGAGCGTGCTTTCGAGGATCATCGGCCTCTCCTAAATTACTCTGCGACGGAGACGATCCGTCGTGAGAAATTAATACTGGCTTATTGTCCACTATGGTCTGTAAGTGAACCGGTCGGCTCCATATCGCCTGGACATTGGCCAGGGTATCCACCGCGCGGTCCATGCGCAACTCTATGCCATTATACTCGTGCCGGAGCAGCAATTCGCCCCGGTTCTTGTAGTTTCCGTCGCCCACGTAAATAAACGGTCGGCCGTGGTTGGTCAAGCTGAACAAGAGGCGCTGCTTCACCTTCGGAAATTCGCGCGACTCGATGAGGTAATTGTCCTGCGGCTCGTTGTGGGCGAACGAGAACAGCTTATGTTCCTTGCAAAACTCCGGGGTCAGGAATGTGTCGATAAAGGTAACATCGTTATGAATCTTGCGGACCTCAAATATTTTTTTGCGTCCCAGGCCAAGATTTAGGTTCCAGGCCCTTTTCTTGGCAATGTCGTCGCATTCTTCCCATTCTTTGCCGAACTGCCCGGTGTTCCAGCGCCGCTCGATGTCGCGCAGCAACTCGATGCCGAGCTTGTACGGATTGACCCGGCCGCGCGACATTGCCATGGTGCCGGAGTGATGGTCGGCGTAGTCGATGCACTCCCAGGCTTCGAGGGCGCGCTCGGTCATGATGGTCGAATGCCAGTAGCTATTGTGATTGATGAAGCCCTGAGCGGCGTAGCGATGCGTCTCTGCGACGGAGATATCATAGACGTCGGCGTGGCCGCGTTCGATGGCGACGACCTTGTCCTCCCAGGACTCCTTCTTGAACCATTGGTGGCCGTCAACGTACTTTCGCAATTTGTCTTGTTTGCGTGTCAGTCCGAAGCCGATCTCACGTTTGAAGACTTTTGCGGATTGGCCCATGACATGGACGTGCCAGCAGCCCTTCGGTTGCGGACGGCGCGTCGAGAGGATGCCGAAGTTGAGCAAGAGAAGTTGCACGGTCTTGCCCATCCCCGTGCTCGAAGTCGAAAGAATGACGCCGTGCTTGCCTGCGTAGCCGTCGCAATCGAAATAGGCGCGAAGGAAAGCAACAACGACTTCCTTCGGCGATTGCAAAATGCACTCGGGAATTTGCTTGATGCGCGCACTCACGCCGGTCTTCATGCCGAGCGAGACGAGGAAATCTCGCACGTCCTGCGAAGAGAAAGATACGCGCCAACGACCGAGGTCGCGCCGCTTTTTGCATTCGAGGCCGAACACATTCGCGATCAAGTCGATGAAGGCGTCGGCTTGTTCGTCATCGCCGCTGGTCAGGCCGATGGTGCGTTTGCGATCGCTGATATGGCCGTCGCCGGTAAGGTAGCCGAGAATGGCGGCGACGCGCTCATCGATCTTTTGCGGGATGGTGATTTCGTTCCGGCGCGCCTGCACGGGGCCGAGCGTTGCCAGGCCCTGGTCGTATTCGGCAACGGCAGCAACCAGAGCCGGAGTCACCCGGCGAGACTTTACGCCGTTGCGAAAGCGCATGACTGTCTCGATATCGACGCCGACCTCATCCGCGACCTCTTGCAGCGTGACGCGGCGTGCCGGCTGCCAGGTGACGGGCACTTCATCCTTTGCCCACATCTGAGGCGCGCAAATGAGCGTGACGCCAGCGCCGATCTTGAATTCGTCGAGCCGTCTCCATTCGCCGTTCGGTACCATCAGCCGATGCGTGACGGAGCCTTCGACTTCATAGCCGCGCCGTGTACACAGCTTCACGGTCTCGCGATTCTCGAACCTGGCCCAATCGTAGACGACTTGCGCCGTGTCTCCGTCGTGAACCTGAACGCACTTTTTGTTCGTCACCAGATCGCCGAGCCGCATCAAGCCGCGATCGGAGAAGATGAGCGAGTCTTTGACCAGGCAGGCCCAGCCTTCATTCAATATTTTTGTCTGTCCCTGCGGCGCGAAGTAATACGCCTCGTCGCGCACGATCGACAGTACGTCGCGCTGCCAAGGTTTGAGTGGAGCGTACTCGATCAGGAACAAGAGCACATCCTTCTCGGGGCGTTCGGGAAAACTGCACTCGATGGCTTGCTGTTTCTTTTTCAGTGCTTCTTCCTCGGCCTTCAGCACCTCGCGTGGGTTGATGTACTCGTCCATGTACTCCTTGCTCTCGAAGCGAGTCAGCTTATCGACTTCCTCCTCCTTTTGCTCCTTGAAATCGTAGCGCGACAGCTCCTCGCGGCGCTTGATGCCGGGGGCGTGCAGGTCGATGAGATCGTCAATCGACATGCAGCGATCGATGAAGGCCTCGACTTCGCTTTCGCCGACCCTTTCGACGTGCTTGCGGACGCGGACGCCGTGGTTGGCCATTTCGTCCATCATCTTGCGCGAGGTGTGCGCGAAGTAGGCGTTGTTCTTGAAGAAATCGCAATGGCCGTAGACGTGGGCCATCACCAGTTTTTGATCGACCGTGTGATTGCAGCGCATCAGGTAGGCGTAGCACGGGTCGTTGTTGATGACCATCTCGTAAATCTTCGACAGGCCGTATTCGTAGCCTTTTTTCAGCTCCTCATACTGCATGCCGAAGGACCAATGCGGATAGCGCGTGGGGAAGCCGCCGTAGGAGGCGATTTCGTTGAGATCGTCGGCCTCGACGACCTCGAAGATCGTCTCGTAGAAATCGAGCCCGAAATTGCGCGCATGGGCTTCGATCTCGACCTTCAAGGCGGCAAGATCAGGGGGCAGACGGGTGTCGTAGGGGAAGGTCATGATTACAAACCAAGCCGCGGGGTGAGGTACTCCGAACCCCGCGGGTTCGGAGTACCTCACCCGCGGGCTTTTTTTTATTTGCCGGTGCCCAGGAATTCCTTGATCGATCCCAAAATCGCCTCGCGGTCCGGTATCCTGCTCGCGACCACGTTGTCCTTCTTTTCCAGCAGCTCTGTGATGTATTCGTAGAACTCGCCGCTGCCATACGGGCTCTCGACCTGGCCGTAGCCGAACAGGTTCAGCTTTGGCAGCAGCGTGTCCTGCAGGAACTTGATGCAGTGCGGGCTGTCGTCGCCCCAGTTGTCGCCGTCGGAGAAGTGGAAGGCGTAGACGTTGAACTCCGAGGGAGCATAGCGATTGTCGATAATCTTGTTCGCCAGCTCATACGCGGTGCTGATCTTGGTGCCGCCTGATTCGCGCGTGTGATAGAAGGTGTGCTCATCCACCTCTTTGGCCTCGGCGTCGTGGATGATGTAGACGTTTTCGACGCCCTTGTAGTGCTTCTTGATCCAGGTGTCGATCCAGAAGGCCTCGATGCGGACGATCTCCTTCTGCTCGTCGGTCATGGAGCCGGACACGTCCATCATGTAGAGGATGCAGGCGACCGCGTCGGGCTTCGGCACTTCCCGCCAGGAGCGATATTGTTTGTCTTCGCGAATCGGCACGACGATCGGGTCGGCGGGGTTGTAGGTGCCGGACGCGATATGCCGTTTCATGGCGCGCTTGTAAGTGCGTTTGAAATGGCGCAGCGATTCGGGGCCGGTCTGGCGGATGCCGGTGTACTTGTCCTTGGTGGTGATGATGTTCTTCTTGCCCTTGGGCTCGATGCGAGGCAGCGCCAGCTCTTCGCCGAGGATCTCGGCGAGTTCTTCGAGGGAGAGATCGACCTCCAAAATATGGCCGCCGGGTTGATCGCCGGCGCCGCCTTCGCCTTCCTCCTGAGGCGCGGTCAACGGCTGGCCGGGCTCGCCGTCGCCTTGCCCGACGCCGCCGGAGCCTTTTTGGCCGTAGCGAAACTGAGGCAGCTCGATCGAGGGGACCGGGATGCTGACAAAGTCGCGGCCTTTTTTGCCGATCATTTCGCCGCGCGAGATGTACTTGCCAAGGTTGGATTTAACCTTGCCGCGCACGATCTTGCGGAAGCGTTGATGATCGCGGTCGATTTTTTGGCCCACGGTAACACCCAACCTGAGATGTTGCTGCTATTGATCGCTGCAAGCAGCAACAGCCTAATCCCCTGTTCAATTCCGACACCGTTCGACAACCTCCCCTTTGGGCTTACTCTGACTTCCCATTGGCTTCGCAGACAACCGCGTTCCTGATCTTGTTCAGCAATCCTTGCAATTCCGGAACATCCCTGTTTTTCGAGTATTCACGGAGTGGCAACACGTCGACGAGAGGAAGCGAGAAGGCCCTGCAAAAATAAGGCAACACCGGAACGATGAAGTCCGCTGCGAACCCCAAGCGTTGTTGCACCTGCTTGACCATTTGATTCAGGCCAGCACCATGCAACGCCAGATCACGCAATTCGGCAAGAACTTCCTTGTCAAGCAATTCCGGCATAACCACGGCTGCCATACTTCACCTTCTATTTCTCGATCATCACATCAAGCTTCCGAAAACTCCCTGGCGAACCTTCCTGGGCGACGACGCGAGCCTTTGAGAATCCAAATTTCTTAGCGCGTGTCACCGTCCACGCAAATTGAACCGAATCTTCCAGCGGCATTCCTTGGGCCGTCAGCTGGTTTACTTTGTCTATGTTGATGCTGGGGTCGTCTCCTTTGGTCCAGGCGCCGAGGATCGCTTTCGCATCGTCGCCGAAGGCAATCATCATCCGACGAAACAATTCGGTTCCCCGTATCGGCGAATCCTTGGCTGCCTGGATGGCGAACGTCAGGACGCCTTGATCATTCAACTCCGCATAGACCGCCGCCTTCTGGCTTGGATGGTTGTAGGCGAAAACCATGAGCGGCGTCATTTTGTTCCCTCGTTGCCGCCGGCCCTCCACCGTTCGATGGCCTTTTCAATCAGCATGAGCACCATGTAGCCAAAGAACCCCAGATGCACCACCCCGAGTATCCCGCCCAGAACGAAGTACGGCACCAAGATTTCCCATCCGCGCGACGTATGGAAGGCGAAAAATATCGGGCGAAAGAACACGATCCCAGCTGCGGTCGCGAGAATGCCGACACTCGCCCACCCGAGTTGGGGATACCGCCACGCCGCCACGATTGCGGTGAGCGACGTCGGCCCCAACACACATGCCAACAGGGCGATCTCTTTGAGATTGAGCATTCCTTGCTCCTGCTACGCCGCAAGCGGCAATTCATTACTTCTTCGTCTGCCCCCGCGCAAAGATGCTCGCCACGAAGTTCAGCACATCCGTCGCGCTCGACTCATTGTACCCGTAGTACTTGATCAGACGCGACTTGACGACGTCGATCTTCTCCTGCGTCGCCTTGTCGACGACGTTCGACACCAGGCTCGTCAGCTTGATCGAATCCTTCTGGTCCTCGAACAGCTTCAGCTCCAGCGCCTTCATCAATCGCTCGTTCGTCTTGTAATCAAAGCGTTTGCCGTCGATGGCCAGGGCGCCGATGTAGTTCATGATCTCGCGGCGGAAGTCGTCCTTGCGGCTCTCCGGGATGTCAATTTTTTCCTCGATCGAGCGCATCAGGCGTTCATCCGGTTCGTCATAGCCGCCCGTAAAGCGATTGCGGACCTTCTCGCGCTGGGTGTACGCCTTGACGTTGTCGATGTAGTTGGAGCACAGGCGTTGCAAGGCGTCCTCGTCGGCGGCGATGGCGCGCTGGACTTCGTTTTTCACGATGTCCTCGTATTCCTGGCGGACCACGCCCAGCAGCTCCTTGAAGTGCTGGAGCTGGTCCTGGTTGGTGATGAGCGAGTGATGTCGCAGGCCCGTTTCCAGCTCGTGCATGACCATGAACGGGTTGATGTTGTCCTCCTCCGGATGCGCGACGAGCGCATTGGAGATCTTGTCCTGGATGTAGCGTGGACTGATGCCGTGCATGCCCTCGCTCTGGGCCTCGCGTTTCAGCTCGATGATGTTATCCTCGGTGAAGCCGGGCAGCGTCTTGCCGTTGTAGAGCTTCATCTTTTGCAACAAAGTCAGATTGGCGTGCTTGGGTTGTTCCAGGCGCGTCAAGACGGCCCACATGGCAGCGATCTCGATCGTGTGCGGGGCGATGTGTTTGCCGCGGACTTTTTCCTGGTTGAACGACTTCTCGTAGATCTTGACTTCGTCGCTCAGTCGGGTCACGTAAGGCACGTCGATCTTGACGGTGCGGTCGCGCAACGCTTCCATGAATTCGTTGTTCTGCAAACGGCGATATTCCGGCTCGTTGGTGTGCGCGAGAATGACCTCGTCGATATCGCACTGGGCGAATTTCTTCGGCTTGATCTTGTGCTCTTGCGACGCGCCGAGCAGATCGTAGAGGAACGCGACGTCGAGCTTCAGGACTTCGATGAACTCCACGAGACCGCGGTTGGCGATATTCAATTCGCCGTCGAAGTTGAAGGCGCGCGGATCGCTCTCAGAGCCGAACTCGGCGATCTTGCGATAGTTGATATCGCCGGTGAGCTCGGTCGAGTCCTGGTTCTTTTCGTCCTTGGGCTGGAACGTGCCGATGCCGATGCGGTCCTGCTCGGAGAGCGTGAGGCGATAGACCTTGACCTCGTTGGCGAGCATCTGCGAGATGTCGCCGTGATAGTGCAAAAGCCGCTCGTTGAACATGAATCGGCTATAGGGGGACAGTTCTCCCTTGATCTGGATCGGGTAGCTCGCTTTCGCCTTGAGGCCGTCGTTGAGCCGAGCGATGATGCTCGGGCGCATATCCGGCGGGATGAGCTGGAGCGGATCGCCGTGCATCGGGTCCTTGAGCCAGGTTCCCTCGGGGCCTTTCCACTTGAAGGAGAAGAGCATGCCGTTGTCGGTGCGCGAATATTCTTCGAGCCCGCGTTTGAGCAGGCGGGCGATCGTGCTCTTCGACGAACCGACCGGGCCGTGCAACAGCAGCACGCGCCGTTCGGTGCCGTACTCGTGGGCCGCCGACTTGAAGGCGTTCACCAGCTGCACGAGAATACGGTCCAGCCCGTAGACGGCGTCGTCGTGCTTGTAGCCGAACTCGGTGAAGAACTTGTAGCGCAAGCTCTTCTCCTTGCTCTCGAAGCGTTCCTCGACGCCGTGCGAGAGGATCATGTCGTAGAGCCGCTGGTAGGCGGTGCGCGTGACCTCGGGGTGTTCGCGCACGATGTCCAGGTACTCCTCGAAGCTCCCCTCCCAGTGCACCTTGCGGTAGTCATTGAGATTGAGATGATCGCGGATGATGTTCAGAATGTCTTGTCCTGTCGTGGGCATGGCGTAAACCTCCCCTGGTTACGATGCCTTCAAGCATCGGTTGCTGGCATTTTGCCGGTTGTGATGACAAAGAACGAAAGAGGTAAGGTGAGAGTTCCGGCTAGGTATTGCGGACCCGTGCGGAAGGCGCTGGCGAGCTGCATCGGCCGTGATGCGTCAAAAAGAAGGTGATATTGCAGTTACATAATTGGGACGGCACACGGCGAAGCATCGAGTCGGTTCGCAAAGGCATCCACCAACGCCAGCGGATCCGACCGTCAATCCATTATACCACAGATCCGCGCTGTCCAATCTGTTTTGCCCCGGCTGCCTTTCAATTATCAGGAGCATCCTGGCTCGCAGGAGGTTCGCGGGCACGCTTGCAGCGAACTGCGAGCGCTGGACCTTCTCTCAGCGAAACGATTCAGCACGCGGATAATTGCGCGAAAGCAGCGACTTTTTTGCGCCTGTCACGGCGCGGAAATCCACCAGATAGCAGCATCGCGAAAAGAAGGGGGGGTTGTCAAGATCGGTTTTCCAGTTCCGACCGCTCATGACAGTTGCCGAATCGGCGTCCCGTCGTGCAAGATCGGGATCGGCCGTCCCGTCGTGTCGGTGAAGGTGTGATGCGGATCGATGCCGAGGTGGCGGTAGATCGTCGCCAGTACGTCGTTCGGTGTCACTGGCGTTTCGGCCACATAGGCGCCGCGCGCGTCGGTCGCGCCGATCACCTGGCCCATGCGCAGACCGCCGCCGGAGATCAACGCCGAATAGGCGTCCGGCCAATGGTCGCGGCCAATTGAGTTGTCCGGCGGGCCGGTGCGAATCCGGGGCGTGCGGCCGAACTCCGTGGCGATCACGATCAGGATCTTGCGGTCGAGGCCGCGCGTGTAGATGTCTTCGATCAGGGCGGCGACGCATTGATCGTAGTAAGGGAAACGCGTCGTCATGTAGGCGCCGAAATGACCGGGACGCATGGCATTGCCGGGGTGGTCGTCCCAGTTGGTGAATTCGGGGCCGTTCTGAGGCACGTTGAGGATGACGCTGACGACGGCCGTGCCCGCCTCCGCAAGGCGGCGCGCGAGCAGGCACGATTGGCCCCAGAGGTTGCGGCCATAGCGATCGCGCAAGGCCGTGGGTTCACGGCCGATGTCGAAGGCGCGGGCGACGGCGGGGCTGGTCAGCACCTCGAACGCTTGCTGCTGAAATTGATCGAGCGTGTTGTGCGCCTCGTGTCGGGCGCGTTCAGTGCGGAGAGCGTCGAGCTGCTGCAAGAGTTGGCGGCGATTTTCGAGATCGCGCACCGATTGGCCGCGCAGGGAGAACTGCGGCACGCTGTAGACAGGTCCGGACGGATCGCCGGACGCCATCGCCTGATGCGCCGAGCCGAGGTACGTGGGACGGGTCATCTGAAATGGATAAGGGGCCGCCACATATTGCGGCAAGGCGGCGCGATGGGGGCCGCGCACCCGGCTGGCGATCATGCCGAAATCGGGATGCTCGCTACGCGCCGTCGAGGTCGGATCGGGGACGCTCGGCTCCTTGCCGGTGAGGACCGCGATCGAGCCGTCGTTGTGAATGTTGATCTTGTGCGTCAGCGAGCGAATCAATGTGAACTTGTTTGCAATGCGCGCGTGCAGCGGCAAATGCTCGCAGATCGCCATGCCGGGGACGCGCGTCGGGATCGGGGCGAAGACACTGCGCATCTGTTCGGGGCCGTCGGGTTTGATGTCGTAGGTTTCCAGGTGGCTGGCGCCGCCCAAGCAGTAGAGCATGATGACGGCGGTGTCGGGCGCTCCGGTGCCCCCTCGCCCCTTATGAGTGAGGGGTCGGGGGCTCTGTCCTGCGAGCACGTCGGCCAAGCCGAGGCCGCCCAGAGCCATACCGCCGATGCGCAAGAACTCGCGACGAGGGATCGACATAGGAGGTTTTCCGTATCGATGAACGGACGAAGCGAACAGAAGAATTCTATCATGGACCGACGCGCGGCAACAAGAACTTTCTCTCGTTCTTGAAGAAACGACCAGCGGCTTGACAGCCTCTCAGTTCAAATCCGTTCAGATATTGTCGCCAATCTCCTTTTTGTCTTGCCTGTGGCGCTGCCTGCACGGTAGTTTGTTGGCATTCGGTAGACGGATCGGTAGCTCTTCGACGGCGGCTTCAAGGTCGTGCAATCGAGCGTGTGTGTAGATCTATGATGTCGGAGTGGCGGGCCAGCTCTTGAGCGATCTTAGGGTGCGCTCCGCTCCAAGACAACTGACTGAGTAGCTATGCCGGAGAGCGTGGAAGTCAGCCCCAAACCTATCCTCGTCTCGGCTCGAGATGCCAGCCGATTCGTCTTCGGCGGCGCCGGCGCTTGAAGAAATCTTCAAGACGACTGCAGCATTGGAATAAAGGAAAACAGATGCTCTCTAGACGCACTTTCGTCAGCGCCGTCGGCGCAACCACGCTCGCAACTTCCATGGGACATGCCCAGCCGCCTGCGCGCCGACGCCTCGCCGTCGTCACCACGGAGTGGCGCGATCGTTCGCACGCCTGGCATATGGCCGAGCGTTTTCTGCACGGCTATCCGGTTGATGGCCGCTGGCATCGGCCGGCCTTCGATGTTGTCTCCGCGTATGTCGATCAGACGCCCAAGAACGATCTGAGCCGGGCGCGCGCCAAGGAGTTCGGCTTCACGATTCACAAAACCATCGCCGAGGCCCTGCGCTGCGGCGGCGCTCGGCTCGATGTAGACGCCGTCCTCATCATCGGCGAGCATGGCAATTATCCCGTCAACAAGCTCGGACAGAAAGAGTACCCGCGCTACGAATTTTTTCGCCAAGTCGTGGACGTGTTTCGCAAGGATGGCCGCGTCGCGCCGGTATTCAATGACAAGCATCTGTCGTGGCGTTGGGAGTGGGCCCGCGAGATGGTCGACACGGCTCGGAAGATGGACTTCGGCTTTCTGGCCGGTTCGTCGTTGCCGGTGACGTGGCGGATGCCGTCGCTTGATTTGCCGCACGGGGCCGAGGTGGATGAAATGATGTGCGTCGCCTTCGGGCGCGTGGACAGCTACGACTTTCACGCCCTCGAAGTCATCCAGTGCATGGCCGAGCGACGGCGCGGCGGCGAACGCGGCGTCGCCAACATGCAGGCGCTGCGCGGCGATGCGGTATGGAACGCGTTGCAGGCCGGCTCGTGGCGTGCGGGGGGCTGGGACCCGGCGTTGTTCCAGGCGTGCTTGTGTCGCAGCCAGACGCTGGCTCAAGCGCCGACGCTCAGCCATCGCTTCCCGACGCCGCAGCAGATACGCGCATGGGTGGCCGATCCGGTTGCGTATCGCTTCGAGTACGTCGATGGCGCGAAGGCGACGATGCTGCTGCTGAACGGCCTGGTCAGCGACTTCACGTTCGCGGCTCGCATCCGCAATCAGATGGAGCCGCTCTCGACGTTGTTCTACCTGCCGCCGGTGCCGAACGTGACCTATTCGGCCGCGATGATGTCGAAGGCGGAGGAGCTATTCACGACGGGCAAGGCGCCTTACCCGATTGAACGAACGCTACTGACGACGGGCCTGGTCGCCGCGGGAATGCAAGCGCTCGCCGCCGGCAAACGCATTGACACGCCGCACCTGGCGATCCGTTACGAAGTGGGGCGTGAATCAACGTTCTCGCAACGATGAAGGAAAGTGCCGTCAGGTCCTGGGAAGCGTTAGCGAGGGAGACGCTGAGAGGCAAGAAACAATGGCAGATGGCTCCGCCTGACGCGCCAATACCGGCACGCACACCGCGCGCCAATTTGTCAAAGTCGTCGCTGGCTTCGCGGCTCATTCTTCGTTATGATTGCGTGAAGAATTGATTCGGTCACTCGCCCCAAGCACGGAGCCAGCTTCCCATGCGCGGACGATTTGCTTGCATTCTCGCCGCTACCGTCGTCGTTGTCTACTGCGGGCATCACGCTCACGCGGTCATCAAGGTCGATACGCCGCTCAAGTCGATCGAAGGCTCGGCGGTCTACATACTCGTCGGCAAAGTCGAGAAGTTCTTTCCCGACAAGCCGGCCATGCTCGTCGATGTCGTCGAGGACATCAAGGGCAAGGCGCCGTTTCGACAATTGCCGATCAATTGCAAGGTCGCCGACGAAAAGACCGCCAAGGAGAACTTGATCGAGCCGCTCATGAAGCGGCTGGGGCCGGACCTCGACATCATTTTCTTTATCGAGCCGCGCGGCAAGAGCTACATCACCTTCGCCTACACCAACGGCACCTGGTTCCAGCTACAAGGCTCGAAACTCGATCAGGACCGCGCCGTCTTCCAACTGCGCTCGGCGGAGCCGTACTTCCACAAGTCGTTCCATGGCCCGACGGCGGACCTGCGCAAGTTGCTCAAGGATCACGCCGCCGGGAACGCCAAGCTGCCGCCGATCGACGACAAGGTCAAACCCGGCCTCGGACCGGAGTACAAGGAAAAAGGCGAAAGTAAAAAGGCAAAAGTAGATCCGCCCCGCAATTCCTTTTTCCTTTTGCCTTTTTCCTTTTGCCTTGGCAAAGCCTCACTTGGCGAATCATTTGCTGTCATCCCGACGCTCGGCATCGGCGCCCCGCTGGCGATCCTCGCGCTCTTATTCCCGACGGTTTTCGGCGGCGTCTTCGTTCTCTTCCGGCAATGGTTGGCGTTCATCACGCTCATCAGCATCAATAGCACGTTGATGATCGCCCAGTGGGCGTTGTTGGAATTGGCGCCCGGGCTTCTGCGCGGCTCCTGGTGGGGCACGGGCGAGGCGTTGTGGTTTGCCATGATGCTCTGTACCTTTTTGTGTGCCTGTTGGTCATGGCGTCGGCAGCTCAATGCGCTTTCCGAGGGCGCCGTCGAAGCGCCGCGTAAGACCGAGCTAATGATCCTGTCTTTCATGAGCGCATCGGGCCTCGGCGCGCTGCTGGTCGTGGCCTGGATCTCGAAACAGATTAGCTGGGCCGACGCCGGCTGGACCGTCACGGTGGTGATGACGCTCGGCATCGTCGCCGGCACGCTCTATCGCGCGTTTCATGTTCTCAAAGGCGACACGCTCTTTGGAGCCCCTCCCCTCGCGACGGAAGGCGTTATTCTCTGTGCGATGTTGCTCGGTCACGTTGCTTTCGTCCCCGCAATCTGGGGCGCCAACGTCAGTACCGAAGGCAACGTCGAAACCAACCAAGGCGCCGCGGCAACTACCAGGATCTCCAAAGTCATCAAGAAATGGGACTATGTGCCGGAAGCGCGCATTAAGGGCATGTACGCCTCATCTCCCCTTGGCGATGGCGATGCCGTCTACGCCTGCTATTCCGGCGTTAACCAGTACGCGACTCTGGTGCGCCTCGATCGCAACTCGGGCGAATTGAAATGGGAATTCTTCGGCAAGAATGACGACCTGCGACAAATGATCTCGACCCCCTGCATTGCCGACGGCAAGCTCTACTTCGGCGAGGGTTTTCACGACGACAAGAATTGCCGAATTTTCTGTGTCGATGCGACAAAAGGCGAAGAACTCTGGAGCGTCAAGACTAGCGGTCAGACCGAATCAAGCCCGACAGTCGCCAACGGCAAGCTCTACATCGGCGCGGGCAACGACGGCGTCTACTGCCTCGACGCCAAGACCGGCAAGGAACTCTGGAAGTTCCCGCCCAAGGATTACAAGGGCCGACTGCTGCGTTTCGGCGGCGGCATGCTCGTCGTCGGCGAGCGACTCTACTGCGCGACCGGCGTCGATCGCAATCAAACGAAAGACAAGGGCGAGACCGCGGCCTTCTGCCTTGACGCCAACACGGGCAAGGAAATCTGGAAGACGCCTGCCCCCTACCCCGTTTGGTCCAAGCCAATTGTACGCGACGGCTTTCTTTATCTTTCCTGCGGCAACGGCGATGTCTTCGAGGACGCGCAGCCTCCGGATCAGCCGGGCGGCATGCTGCTTTGTCTCGACACCGACAATGGCAAGGAAAAATGGCGATTCAAGGCGCCCAACGGCATCATCGAAGCACCGGCTGTCGATGAAGGCCGAGTCTACTTCGGCTGCCGCGACGGACAGCTATACTGCGTCGGCCGAGCGGACGGCAAGGAACGCTGGCGGCATTTCCTGGACTCGGCGATCATCGCGACGCCGGTGCTCGACATCGACGCCAAGCAGCGCACGATCAGCGTCTTCGCGATCGCCAACGCGGGCAAGATCTGCTGTCTCGATCCGCTTATCGGCGATATTGTCTGGACCTACAACCTGACGCAACAGCGCGCGTACATCACCAGCTCGCCCGCCCTCGTCGTCACGCGCGAAAAGGACGGCTCGGCGCGGCGGCAACTCTACTTCGGCTGCGGTCTCGGCGGCGGCACGCGCGATCTTCCCTCCAATCGGCCCGTCTTCTACTGCCTTGAGGATTCCGTCAAAGTAGAATAGTGGTCAGTGGCTAGTGACTAGTGGCTAGTGGCTAGCTGTGAGCAACTCCCCAAAATCAAGCGCGGGTCGCATTGGTATTCACTAGCCACTAACCACTAGCCACTAGCCACTTATTATGCCACAACGCTGGATCTACTTCTTCGGCAATCACCATGCTGACGGTGACGGCGAACTCAAGCACGTCATCGGCGGCAAAGGCGCGAGCCTTGCCGACATGACGCGTGCCGGCCTCAACGTGCCGCCCGGCTTCACCATCTCGGCCGAGTGCTGCGATTATTTCTACAGGCACGATCAGCGCTGGCCCGACGATCTCGAAGCGGAACTGCGCGGCAATCTTACGCGGCTCGAACTACTCGCGGGCCGCACCTTCGGCGTTGGCAATCGGCCGCTCCTGGTAGCCGTGCGTTCCGGCGCGGCGCAGTCGATGCCAGGGATGATGGATACCCTGCTCAATGTCGGCCTGACGCACGATTGCATCGCGGCGATCGCCGCACGCATGGGCAATCGCCGGGAGGTCTGGCTGGCCTACCTGCACTTTCGTCTAATGTATTCGCGCACGGTTCTCGGCATCGAGTTCACTCCCGAGGTTGAAGCGTTTTGCAATTCGGTCGGCAAGACGGGAGAGGACCGCCTCGACGCCGAGCAAATCCGCTCGCTCTGCATGAAGCTCTCAGAACGCTCGGCGCGCGAATTCCCCACGCAATCCTGGGATATGCTCCAGCGCGCCATCAATGCCGTCTTCCTCTCCTGGAACAGCGAACGCGCCCTCACCTATCGCAAACATCACAAAATCGACGGCCTCTTGGGCACCGCCGTCACCGTGCAGATGATGTGCCCATCCGAAGTCTCCGGTGTTATGTTCACGGCGAATCCCGTCAATCATGCCGCGGAGATCATCATCGAATCGGCGTTCGGTCTGGGCGAGGCGATCGTGCTCGGCAAAGTCACGCCTGATCGCTTTGTGCTCGACAAGAACGACCTCGCCATCAAAGAGCGCGTCGTCTCACAAAAAGAAACGCGCGTCGCCACGCTCGCGGAAGACGGCCAGGGGCAGACAGGCGACGCCGGCGACGTTTCGCTGCGCGATGAACAAGTGAACGAACTCGCCAGACTCGGGCGGGCCGTCGAGACCCACTTCAAGACGCCGTGCGATATCGAATGGGCACTCTCACGCGGCCAGTTCTACCTCTTGCAAGCGCGGCCGATCAAGCTGAAATCGGCGGGTCCGACGATCGACGTGCGCGCGCGTGAAGCCGTCCGGCAGGAGGAGATCGCGGCTCTGCGTCCCCTGACGGAACCGTCTGGCACGGTGTGGAGTCGATTCAATCTCGCGGAGATTCTGCCGGAGCCGACGCCGATGACCTGGGCTATCGTGCGGCAATTTATGTCGGGACGCGGTGGCTTCGGGCAGATGTATCGTGATATCGGCTTCGATCCCGATTCCGCCCTCGACGAACTCGGCATGTTCGATCTTGTCTGCGGCCGGCCGTACTGCAATTTGAGCCGCGAGCCGCGGATGCAATATCAGAACCTTCCGTTCGAGCACAACTTCGAGCTGTTGAAGAAGTATCCGCAGAAAGCGCTGTATCCGCAGGCGACGATGAATCCGCGCCGCGCGGGGCTGGGCTTTTTCATCAAGATCCCACTCTTGTTCTTCAAGATGTGGTGGGCGCAGGCCAAGCAGCAACAGTTGATTCGCTCGTTCGCGGCGCAATTCACGAGCGAGATCGTGCCGCCGTTTTTGACGGCGGTGGAGGCGGCGCAGCGCGAGGACTGGAGCAAGCTTTCGGCCAAGGATGTGCTGGAGCGCATGCACGTCTGGATTCAGCACACGCTGTTCGACTTCGCGCGCGAAAGCTTGAAGCCGACGGCGCTGGCGGCGATCGTGCTCGGCAATCTCGAACGTGCTTTTGCCTCACGCTTGCAGCCGCCTGACATCAAGCCGGCCGAGGCGCTGGCGATCGGCATCCAGCGCGCCCAGGCGGCCTTGCGCGAACTGATGATGGGCGTGCATCCCGACGAGCACACCGATCTGCCGGGCGCCATCCGAGCCTTGCGCGAACGCCGATTGTCGAAGGACGAATTCTTGCGCCGATTCGGCCATCGCGGCAGTCAGGAGATGGAACTTGCGAGGCCACGCTGGGCCGAGGATCATGCGGCGCTCGACGCGCTTCTCGGGGACGCACTACTCGATTCGTTTAGCCGCGGCTCGGAGAACCGCGCGGATCTTCCATCCGCGGCAAAACAGGGTGCCGGCGAAGATGCCTGGCAAAACGCCTGGCGCAAGCTCGCCGACGACGCCCGGCTTCTGCCCAGCCAACGTCCCGCCGTCGAGGCGGAACTTCGCAAATTGCAAACCTACATGGGCCTGCGCGAATCGGCCAAGCATCACCTCCTGCGCGGCTACGCCCTGATCCGCCGGGCGCTGGTCGAGCTCGATCGACGGTATCAACTGCACGATGGCGTCTTCTTCTTGACACCAGACGATTTGATTGAGTTGGTGCGATCGGCCGAGGGGAAGGCGCCGCAAATGTTCTTCGACCGGATCGAACAGCGCGGACGCCGCCGCGAAATCGTGCTGAGTTTGCCATTGCCGAGCGTCATCTACAGCGACGATCTTGACGCCGTCGGCCGCGAGATGACGCACACGGCCAGCGACTCGATGCAAGGCGTGCCGTTGTCGGCGGGCATCGTCGAGGCAACGGCGTGGGTGCTGACCGATGTCGCCGGGGCGCAGATGCCGCACGAGCCGTACATTCTCGTGTGTCCCTCTACGGATCCGGCGTGGGTTCCGCTGTTCGTGCAAGCGCGCGGCCTGGTGATGGAGACGGGGGGCATGCTCTCGCACGGTGCGATCGTGGCCCGTGAGTTCGGCTTGCCCGCGGTCGCGGGCATCGCGGACGTGCATCGCCGCATCAAGACGGGACAGCGCTTGCGCATCGACGGGGCGACGGGGACGGTGCAGGTGGTCGGCTGAATGCGTTTCGCACTCGCGCTAACGCCCCAAGCGACCTGGCGCCTTAGCGCGAGCGCTAAACAAAGTATTCATGTCGATGCCAGGATGTGCATGATGTCCCCATCCTGCACGATGTACGTCTTGCTTTCGAGCCGATACACCCCATGGAGTTTCGCTTCCTTCATGGAGCGGTGCTTCTGAAAATCGGGATAGCTGACGACCTCGGCGCGTACGAAGCCGCGTTCGAGGTCGGTGTGAATGTGCCCGGCGCCTTGCTGCGCTGTCGAGCCCTTCGGTATCGGCCAGGCCCGGCACTCGTCCTCGCCGACGGTGAAGAAGACGATCTGGTTCATCGCGTGGAAGATGTTGCGCAAGGTCTCGCCCTTCGACAGGTCTTTCAGATTCAATTCCTGCATGAACATCTCACGATCGGCGTCCGACAGCTCGGCCAGCTCCATCTCCAGCTTGGCCGGGGCCTGCATCGCGGTCGGGGCGAGCTTGAGCAGATCCTCCGGCAACGGTTTGCCGATGCGGTCCTCGGCGATGTTGACGAAGATCAACTCCGGCTTGAGCGTCAGCAATTGAAAGCTGCGGATGGTTTTTTCTTCGTCGGGCTTCAGATGTGCAGCCGCGGCGCTCTCGCCTTTTTCGAGGCAGCCGGCGACGCGCTGCAGAAGGGCGGACTCGATCTCATCGAGTTCGCGCAGCTTGGCGGCCTTGGTCTTCTTGGCTTGATCCTTGAGCTTGTCGAGCCGATTCATGACGATTTCCAGATCGGCAAAGAGCATCTCTTCGCGGAAGCGGCGCAACTCGTCGGTCCAATTGCCGCCGGCGAAGCCGTTAAGGACGATCATCAGCCCGCCGGCGTCGCGCATCATGGCGAGGCGGCGTGGATTGTCGCGGCGTTCGGTCGGGTGCAGGCCGGGCGTGTCGAGCAGTTCCATGCGGGCGTGCGTCGTTTTCTTTGGACTGAAGAGCGTGGAAAGAAAATCGAGACGCGGATCAGGCACAAGTGGATTGCCGATTTGCCCGGCTTGCGAGCGAGACGGATCGGGCGCGTCGCCCGTGAGCCAGTGAAACACGGTGCTCTTGCCGGAACTGGAGAAACCTGCGATACCGATTTTCATCATGAATCCTTGAGGAAGCGCTAAGCCGCGAGCGGCCATTTCGGGAAGAGAATATTGTATCTACCGGGGCGATACAATGACGTGAACCCGTTGACTTTGCAAGGGGGAGCCATGTCCGACGAATGGATGCCGACGCTGCGGATGAAGCTGTCGCGAGCCGACTTCGACCGCTTGCCACGCCACTCGGCGTTCAAATACGAGCTGATCGGCGGCGAGACTTGGATTTCGCCGTGGCCGCGGCATGCGCATGCTGAACTCAAGCTGGCGCGTTTTCGCCCGGCCAAGGACGATGTGGCCGTGCTGCCCACGCGAAACGCGCGCGTCGACGACATCGAAGCGTTGCTGCCGATCTTCCGCGGCGCGTTCGGACCTGTTCAGCCCTACGGCTCGCTAGACGACGAAGCGTTGACGAAGGCGGGGGAAATCTCACTGCAACGGACGTTCACAGGGGAGGACGGCGTCCTGGCTGAACCAGCCAGCTTCGTGGTATTGCAAGATGACAAGGTTGCCGGCGCGATCTTGATCACGCTTTTGCCGGGCGGCGATCCGAATGAATGGGAGTCCATCCACTGGCACGAGACGCCACCCACGGATCTGTGGGCCAAAGCCGAAGGGCAACCGCACTTGACCTGGATCTTCGTTCGCCGACTCGAACAAGGCGCCGGCGTCGGCACGCAACTGCTGCAGACGGCCGTGCGTGCGCTGAAGAAACAAGGCTACAAATCGTTGTGGACGACCTTTCTGATCGGAAACGACGCGAGCGCCCTCTGGCACTGGCGCAATGGTTTCAAGCTCTTACCCGGCATGTTCTCCAAGCGGCGCATGCGGCGCGAGATTGGAAAGCTCGGCAAGGACGCTGCTAAGGAGAATTGATCAAAGTTATTCAGCCGAACAAATATCTTGGCAGACAATCCAGCACGCCCTCGGCGCAACCAAAGACACAATCACGAAAATACGAAATAACGAAAGAGAACCCGAGTTCTTGATTTCGTGTTTTCATCTCTTCGTGCTTTCGGGATACGCATGCTTGAGTCATTCAAGGTATTTGCGCGGGCCACGAAGAATTTGGACGTTTGAACAAATCGTCAGCTTCCACGGTGAAGGTCATCCCACAACTATCCGCTCCGGCTCTTTCACGTGGCTCTCCGGTACACTGGGGGGAGAGGCGAGAAACGCGCATGGGCAATTCGCTACAATGTCATCAGACCCGATCCCTACCGGCGTTCATCCCATGCCCGCTGCCATCGCGATCATCACGATTCTTGCCGCGTACTTCATCGGCGCCATTCCGTTTGGGTATCTGTTCGCGCGCATGCGCGGCGTCAACATCTTCGAACACGGCAGCGGGAATATCGGCGCAACGACTGTTGGCCGCGTTCTGGGCAAGCCGATTGGTTTTCTCGTCTTCGTTCTCGATTTCACGAAAGGGGCGCTACCGGTCGGCCTGGCGATCTTGCTCAAGCCGTTTTTCGCCGAGCCGATCTGGACGCGCGGCTTCGTCGAGGTGGCGGCGGGACTGACTGCCTTTCTCGGACATCTGTTCCCGATCTACCTCGGCTTTCGCGGCGGCAAGGGCGTTGCGACCGGCGCCGGCGCCGTGGCCGTCCTCGTGCCGATCCCTGCCGCGGTGGCGCTCGTGGTCTGGGCGGTCATTCTGTTAGCGACGCGACTCATGTCGCTGGCCTCGCTGGTCGCGGTGGTCGTTCTCTGTGCGGTGCATCTGCGTGTGCCGGCGTCATGGCAATGGCTGGAACCGCGGACGTGGTTCTGTCTGATCGCCGGGGCGCTGGTCATCATCAAACATCACGCCAACATCGGCCGCCTGTTGAAAGGGACCGAGACTCAACTGAAGGACGGTTTTTTCATGCAACAGCTCACGAAAAGTCTGCACGTTCTCGCCCTGGGATTGTGGTTCGGCATGGCGATCTTTTTCACCTTCGTGGTTGCGTTCACGATCTTCGGTTCATTTGAGACGCTGGGGCAAGAGCACAAGCGCGAGACCTGGTTCCCGCAGCCGCGGATGTATCGCGACCTTGATGCGGCCATCGATGCGCCGAAAGAGCAGGGGACGCGCGCCGCGGGCCACGTGATCGGGCCGCTTTTCCTGTGGTATTTCGCGATCCAGGGCGCGTGCGGCTTCATCGCCTTGGCCACGGCGTTGTCGTGGGTCAAAGGCGATCCCGATTCACGCGTGCATCGCTGGCGAGTCAACTTGCTGCTCGTGGGTGTTGCCTTCGTGATCGCCGGTTGGCCGCTGGCGCGGCACGTCAACGAACTGCGCGAGCCGCGCAACCGGGCGACCGAAGATTTCCTCGAAGAGCGAACGGCGGTGAACAAGACGGCCATGCAGGAAGCCCGCGCGGAGTTTGGCCGCTGGCATCTGGCGAGTGTGCTCCTCAACCTGGCGACGATCGTGTGCGTGACGGGGGCGATGGCGCTCGCCGGAAATTTGGGGTCATCCACGAAGGACACGAAGACGCACGAAGAAGCGTTGCAGCCGATCGAGCCGCCGCAGCCGGAGATGGGCATCAAGGAGGGGACGCCGCGCGCCTGAACCCGTTTAGCGCTCGCAGTCAAATCTCATCCGTCTTGCGCATTTCATCCAAGCGCTAAGCCGCGAGCGGTAGAATCGTGTAGCGCCGCCTGGGCCGCATTGAAACCGCAAGCGCCGTGGACACCGGCGCCGGGGTTGGCGGACGCGGAACAAAGGTAGACGCTCTTGACCGGCGTTCGATAGCGGAAGTAGGGGAACACGGGCCGCCAGAAGAGTAGATGCGAGAGCTGGGCGCTGCCTCCGCCCAGATCGCCGCCGACCAGGTTCTCATTCATGCGTTCCAGATCGTCCGGCGCGAAAATCGCTCGGCCACGGATCAATGAGCGAAAGCCCGGCGCCAGTCCTTCGATCCGCGCGTCGATGCGGTCGGCAAACATCTCCTTGTGTCTGTCCCAACCGTCAGGCAGAAACGATGGCACGCGCGAGTAGGCCCAGAGCGTTTGGCCGTTGGTCGGGGCGCGCGTCGCATCGAGCAGCGATTGCTGGCCGATGACGAGATACGGATTCGTCGGTAGCCGGCCGGCGCGCGCTTCGATGGTGAAGCTAACCAGATCGTCGATGCTGTCGCCGGCGTGAACGACCGCAGCCTGGCGCGCTTCCGGCGCGCGCCACGGGACGGGGCTGGCGAGCGCCCAGTCCATCTTGAACGTGCCCCAACCGTAGCGAAAACTCCGGATCGATTGGCGCACCCAGCCGGAGACGTGGCTATCGGGTAGCATGCGCAAGTAGAGCGCGGGCGCACCGACGTCGGCGAGGATGGCCCTGCGCGCGGGCACCTCGTCGCCATTTTCCGTACGAACCGCGACACCTCGGTTCTTGCGCACGACGATTTCCTTGACGCGCGTATTGAGCTGAAGAATGCCGCCCGCTTGTTCGAGGCGAGTGAGAATGGCGTGTGTGATGGAGCGTGCGCCGCCGACGGGAACTTGGAAGCCGCTGCCTGCCGCCAGGAGTGCGAGCACGAGGCCGAGCGGGGCGCCGGCGAAGTCGTCGGGGCCAAGATCGACGTGCAACGACAGGCCGGGAATGACGCGCCGCGCCGCCTCCGTGCGGAAGAGCACGCGTGCATATCCCGCCGCGCTGCGCGGGCCTGCCAGTGCGAAGCGAGAGAGATTGCGAAAACCGAGCTTGAGCGCCGGCCGAATATCGGGCAACGGCGCGAGCAAGGCTTCCGCCAGGCGCGGCCCCATGTCGGCCTGCCAGTTCGCGAGCCAGCGCCAGGCGTCGCCGTCTGTTCCGAAAGACTTCGCGGCCAGGTCCACGTCGCGCGCAATCGAGGGACAAACGCCGTCGGGCCCAGGGTGAGCGCTTTCGTAGACGCCGGCGCGCCATTGGAGGCCGACTTCATCGAGCCGAAGCTGCCTGAACGCGGGGCTGAAGTGCGCGAAGGGGAAGAAGGCGGCGCCGACATCGTGGATGAAACCGGGGAGCGTCGTTTCGAGGGAGTAAAGCGCGCCACCGGGACGCGGTTGGGCTTCGAGGACGCGGACGCGCCAGCCCGCCTGTGCCAGCGTGACCGCCGCCACGAGGCCGTTGGGTCCGGAACCGATCACGATGGCGTCATCCACGCGCGTTCCTTTTGGTGGCTTCCAACGAGCCGCGACCGTACGGGAAACCCCTCGCCCTGGGTGCGTGGCGATTTCTTCCGGTCGCGGCGCGTCGATTCCCTTCGTCACTTTCACTTGAGTTTTATCGGCGATTTGATGTTCTTGAATGCATTCAGGTTGACGGTGGGCAGTTGCGCGACGAACGCATTGAGGTCGGCCACCTTGGCGTTGTCGGGACGATCGTATTTGCCGATGTTGGCGAGGATCGGCTTGGCAGCGGCTTCGAGCTGCGCGCTTCCCTTGCCTCCGTTGGCTTTCAACAGGCCCAAGGAGGCATCGAGTAATCTGGCCTCGGTCTTCCAGGCGACCACCGACAGCGTTTTTTTCGGTCCCAGCGCAGCGAAATTGGCCCAATCCTTGTTGTACTCGCTGACAAACTCTTGCAGCGTGCGGCCAACCAAGTAGACGGCCAGGTCCGCGTTGTAATCCGACAGGTTGGTGGACTTGATCCGGCACACTCCGTGGACCGCCTCAAGCTTTTCTTGTATGGTTGGCGCCAGTGGCAAATCGTTGGCGAGCACACGGAACAACGTCGGCGCGACCAGGCCTTCGATCTCCAATTCTTTTCTGCCCGTGGCGTCCATACCTACCTTGCCAAGTTTCAGCGGCTTCCTGAGCGCGAGCACTGCGGGCGCTCCCGCATGGCCGAGCGATGTGATCGCCTCACGGCGGAGAAAGTGGATCGCCGCGATCTCACCGTCCGATAACCCGTTCACATTGACCGGGCGCGTGATGTATCGCGACAACACGTCAACATACTTGGCATCTCTCAGCAGTCCGAGCATAACGGCCTTGGAGTCGATATCGAGGTTGTCGTGTCCAGTGATGGGCATGTACTCCTTGAGCGCCTTGAGCGCGTACAGGCGAAAGACATCATGCGTTTTTCCCTGTTTGACCAACTCCAGCAAGTAGTCTCCCACGTCATCTTGCTTGAGCTTGGCCATCGTCGGCAGCATCATGACTGCGTGAATCATCGTCGTCGGGTCCCTCTTGATGTCGCGTTCGAGCACTTTTTTCATGCTGGTAACGAGCGCGCGGCCGAACATGTCGATGAACACGCGATTATTCCTGGGTTTGCCGGTGCTAATGACCTTTTCCATCATCTCCTTGACCTTGTCGGCGAAGTCGCTTTGAAACTTGCTGATGGAATCTTCTTTCGTCTTGGGATGGGTGATTCGCCAGATATACCAGTTGGCAGCCGTCTCCGCCGACTTGAGATCTCTGGCATCGTCCTTCTTGGCTTGCTCATCCCCGTTGAGCAAGTTCCTGACTCGTTTGTCCGATTCAAACGCCGCCTGCAGTGCTTTCACACTGCCGCCGAGCGGGTCCTCCTGCGCGGAGGCAGTCCCGTGCGTCGCGAATAGGCAAGTAAGAGCGAGCAAGCACCAGTAAACGAGAATTTTCAACCTATTACGCATTGGCGTCTCCTCTGGAATCGATGTCGCGCGGACGTGCAAGGCTCGATGAAGGTCCAGATATGTCACTGCATTGAAATTACCAGCGCATGCAATGTCGTGTCAAGCAGGAAAGAAGGCCCTTGCAACGGCGTCGCGCCGCTGAGGGGACACAGCGAACGCTAAACGAATTACCCTACTTCGTCACATCCACTTCGACATCGCGCAAATACGCCGCCGCCTGTTCGGGCGGCACGGAATTGATGTAGAAGCCCGTGCCCCATTCGAAGCCGGCGATGCGCGTCATGCGCGGGATGATCTCCATGTGCCAGTGGTAGTGCGGCAAACTTTGCGTGTCGAATGGCGACGTGTGGATGATGTAGTTGTACGACGGCTTGTCGAGCGCGCTCTCCAGCTTCATCAGGATCGTCTTGAGCACCGTGCCCAGCTCGTCGAGCTCGTTCTTCTGGATGTTCTCGTAATGGCTGTTGTGCGTCTTCGGCACGATCCATGTCTCAAAAGGGAATCGGCTCGCGTACGGCGCGAAGCAGATAAAGTTCGGCGTATCGACGACGATGCGCTTCTCCATCGACAGCTCCTGATACACCATATCGCAGTAGATGCACCGGCCGCGGTAGTCGAAGAACTCCAGGGATCCGTTCATCTCCTCCCAGACGTTAACCGGCACGATCGGCGTGACGATGAGCTGCGAGTGCGAGTGCTCTAGGGACGCGCCGGCGGCGAGGCCGACGTTTTTGAAGATCATGCCGTAGACGAGGCGGTGGTCTTTCTTCAGATCGACGAGGCGGTCCCGATAGACCCAGAGAATTTCGCGGATATGGTCCTCGCTGAAGTTGGCCATCGAGACTTCGTGAAAGGGGCACTCGATGATGACTTCGTGGGCGCCGACGCCGTTCATCTTGTCGTAGATGCCTTCGCCGCGTTTATTGAGATCCCCCTCGATCTGTAAGGCCGGGAACTTGTTGGGCACGACGCGGACACGCCAGCCCTTGTCATTGGCCTTGGTGGCGCGATCGCGGTAGGCCAGGATCTCGGTGGGAGTGTTTTTTTCGCTCCCCTCGCAGAACGGACAGAACGCGCTGCCCGCGGCGCTCGGTTCGTTCTTGACGCCGATTGGGCGCTTGGCGCGGTCGGGGGCGATGATGACCCAGCGGCCGACGATCGGATCTTTGCGCAGTTCCGGCATGACGATTCCTCGCATGAATTTCTCCCCTCTCCCCCTGTACTCAGGGGGAGAGGGGTTGGGGGTGAGGGGGAATACCCGTGCAACGACGCAACTCTTTTATCCTTTGCACGAGGCATCCCGCGATTGCAGATTCGGGGGGGGGGGGGGGGGGGGGGGGCCC
>SYHD01000224.1 GCA_005799265.1 Planctomycetia bacterium
GCGGCGCCAAGATCTACGCCGAGCTGACCGGCTACGGCTCCACCGCCGACGCCTTTCGCCTGACCGACAGCCACGAGGACGGCCGCGGCGCGATCGCCTGCATCAAGGGGGCGGTGCAAGACTCCGGCCTGCCGCATGACGCCATTGGCTACGTCAACGCGCACGGCACGAGCACCAAGGTCAACGACTACACCGAATCGCTCGCGCTCAAACAGGTCTTCGGCCCGCTGGCGTACAAGATCCCGGTCTCCAGCAGCAAGAGCATGCTGGGCCATCTGATCGCTGCCGCCGGCGCGGTCGAGTTGATCACTTCGATCATGACGATTCGCAACAGCGTGATTCCGCCCACGATCAACTATGAGACCCCCGATCCGGAATGCGATCTCGATTACGTGCCCAACGTTGCACGCGAGAAAAAAGTCGATCATGTATTGAGCAATAGCTTCGGGTTCGGCGGACAAAACGTGTCGCTCGTCGTGAGCCGATTTCGCGATTGAATCGTCGCTGGATACACCAGGCCGAGCCGCGCGAGCGGTTCGGGTCATGACGACCGCCGCTACTCGGCCGCTGGCGCGGCTCGGCTCGCCTGCAATAGACTCAAGGTGCATCGTGGATTGGCTCTGGATCAGCTTTGGCATCCTCGCGGCGTTGGGCGCGCTCGCCGCGCTCGCGTTTTACTTCTTGCACGTTCGCATCGTCCGCAAGTACATTCCGGTCGTGCTCCGAATCTTTCAGGAAAAACCACTCTTCTTGCTCCCGTTCGGCCAACCCGTGCCGGACGCGGAGGATGTCACGTTGACAACTTCCGACGGCGTGACCTTATGCGGCTGCTATCTCAAAGCGTCGAAGCCGCGCAAGGGTGTGCTCCTTTTCGGCGTGGAGTTCGGCTCCAATCGCTGGGCGTGCGTCCCTTACTGTGGGTTCCTGCGCGACGCGGGCTACGACATTTTCAGCTTCGAGATGCGCGGCCAAGGCACCAGCCCCGCCCCGGAAAGCTATGCACCCTTGCAATGGGTCACCGAATTCGAGCTGATCGATTATCGCACTGCGCTCGCCTACCTCAAGAGCCGACCTGACAAGGACCCGCGCGGCGTTGGGCTGTTCGGGCTCAGCAAAGGCGCAAGTGCCGCGTTGATGGTTGCCAGTGAAGATGCGACTATTCGTTGTTTCGTGGTGGACGGCATCTTTTCCTTGATCACGACGATGGTCCCTTACATGAAGCAATGGGTGATGATCTACACGCGCACGCCGTGGATCGCCCGGCGCATTCCGAAATGGTATCTGCTCATCGCGGCCCACATCGCCATCCGACGCATCGAGGAGCTGCGCAAGTGCCATTACCCTCTGATGGAGCCGTGCATGGCCAGGCTGGCGCCGCGCCCGCTGCTCATGATCCACGGCGGCGCGGACAATTACATCAAGCCCGACATGGCCCGGGCGCTTTTCGACATGGCGCTGGAACCCAAGGAACTCTGGATCGTGGACAAGGCCAAGCACAATCAAGCGATTCATCTGGCTGCCGACGAATACAAGCGGCGCGTGCTGGCGTTTTTCGATCAGCACCTGGCAGGCATCACGCCGCACTCGAATAACGGAACGCACGTGAAGGAAGCCGTGGCGAAGGAGCAAACGCCGGTCTGACTATTCGTTTAGCGCTCGCGCGACTGCCGTGCCTCATCTGCGATTTACCCTGAGTTTTTATGCTCCAATGGCTCCTGCGCAACGTCGTCCTCAAGATCGTCGCCGCCCCCATTCGCCGGCGTCTGGCGGCGTTTGAGGAAGCCACCAAATATCCCGACAAGGTCCAGTTCGAAGTGCTGCGGCGCATCCTCAAGCAGCAGACGAACACGAGCTTCGGCAAGGATCATCACTTCGGCTCGATCGCCGCGCTCGCGGATTTTCAGCGGCGCATTCCCGTGCGCGGCTACGATTACGTCGAACCGTATCTTCAGCGCGTACTCAAGGGCGAAACTTCCGCCCTGTTGGCCGACCAGAAGATCCACATGTTCGCGATGACCAGCGGCACCACCGCGACGCGCAAGTACATCCCGGTCACCGATCAGTACCTCGCCGATTATCGCCGCGGCTGGAACATCTGGGGACTCAAGGTCTATCGCGATCATCCCATCGTGCGCATGCGGCCCATCGTGCAGCTTTCCGGCGACTGGGAGGAATTCTTCACCGACACCGGCATCCCCTGCGGCGCCGTCACCGGACTGACCGCCCAGATGCAGATGCGCATCGTCCGTTGGCTCTACTGCGTTCCGGGCATCGTCGGCAAAGTGAAGGATCCCATTGCCAAGCACTACCTCGCGCTCCGTCTGAGCGTGCCGCGCAAGGTCGGCATGATCATCGCGGCCAATCCGAGCACGCTGGTCAACATGGCCCGCGCCGGCGATCAGGAGAAAGAGACGCTCATCCGCGACATCCACGACGGAACCTTGAGCGAGCGTTTCGACATTCCGGCTGACGTGCGCTGCGCCGTCGCCCGCCGTATTGCCAAGCGTCATCCCGAGCGCGCCCACGCCCTTGAGGAAATTATTCGCCGCACCGGCACGCTCTACCCGAAAGATTACTGGCCCTCCGAATGCGTCATCGGCAACTGGATGGGCGGATCCGTCGGCGCCTACTTGCGGCACTATCCCAAATATTACGGCGATACGCCCGTGCGCGACGTGGGCCTCATCGCCAGCGAAGGGCGCATGACCATCCCGATGTCCGACGGCACCCCCAGCGGCGTGCTCGACATCACCTCGCACTTCTTTGAATTCATCCCCGAAGAGGAAGGCGATTCCCCCAACCCGACCGTCCTGTCCGCACATGAGCTCAAGGAAGGACGCAACTACTACATTCTCTTGACCACGGCATACGGGCTTTATCGTTACAACATCTTCGATGTCGTCCGCTGCACCGGCTTCTTCAATCGGACGCCACTCGTCGAGTTTCTCAGCAAGGGCGCCCACATCGCCAACATCACCGGCGAGAAGGTATCCGAGTATCAGATCATCGCCGCGATGAGCGAAGTCCTGCGCGAGATGAATCTCGACCTGACCGCCTACAGCGTCGCCCCCTGCTGGGACGACGAGCTTCCGTTCTACGGGTTGTTCGTGGAAGGAACCGATCTGGCGAATCGGGAACAAGGCGTCCGCCTCACGGCCGCATTCGAGGAACGGTTGGCGCGGATCAATATCGAGTACGCCTCCAAACGCGAGAGCCGTCGGCTCGGTCCGGTTCGGTTATTCCTCCTGCCCAATGGCGCCTGGCAACAATGGGATCGCCAGCGCTTGACCCGCACGGGGGGCACGCTGGAGCAGTACAAGCACCCGTGCCTCATCAACGATCCTAAGCTTCGCGGGAGCCTGACGATCGAGAGCGAAGTAGCCGTGTCCAATGCTTAAGATTGGAGCAATCGCTCCGTTCGTTGCAATCGGAATATTCGTCCCGCGCAATCGTCCGAATCGTTAGATTTTTCCGAAATTCTCTAGTCTTTACAAAGCCCCAAGATAAGATCTTCTCAACCTACCCATATTATGTAAATTTTCGTTACAACCCTCCCGACGGGTTGCATGGGTATTGTCACTATTTTCAAACGAGGAGAAACGAATGAGACAGGTTCTTGCAGCCGCCGTTCTGGCCGCCGTGGCTTTTCTGGGTTTTGCTCAGGACAGCGAGGCCAACGGCTTCAGCCGCCGCTGCTGCCGTGGCGGCTGCGACAACGCCCCGTGCGCTCCAGCGACCTCCGCCCCCGTTCAGGCCGCGCCCGCGCAACCCAAGTTCGAGGAACGCAAGGTTGTGCGGTTCAAGCAGGTCATGGTCGAGAAGGAAGTCGAGGTTCTGGAATGCAAACGCGTCACTCGTGAAGAGAAGTACACCTACACCGTGTGCGTGCCGATCATGAAGCAAGAGAAGCGCAAAGTCGTCGTGTGCGATCGGGTGTGGAAGGACATTGAGTGCACTTACACCGTGTGCGTGCCCGTGACGACTCAGGAAAAGCGTATGGAAGTCGTCATCACGCCGGTGAAGAAGGAAGTCGAATTCTCCTATACCGTGATGGTTCCCAAGACCACGACGAAGAAGATCAAGGTGACGACCTATGATTGCGTCCGCGAAAATGTGACCGAGAAGGTGCCGGTGTGCCGGCTGGTTCGCGTCACCTGTGTCGATGAATGCGGCCGTTGCCACTCTCGGCTCGAGCGCGTGACGGTGATGGAAACGCAGACGCGCTGCGTCGTCAAGCGCATCCCGGTCGAACGGGAAGTCACGGTCAATGAAGTGACCTGCACGCCGGAAGTGCGCACGGGCAAGAAGATCGTGTGCGAATACGTCCGCAGCGAGCGCGAAGTGCTCGTCAATGTATGCCGGATGGAAACCCAGCAGAAGAAGGGGACCCGGAAGGTCTGTGAAATCGTCCGCACCGAGAAGGAAGTCCTGGTCAACGTCTGCACCTACGAGCACCAGAAGCGTGAAGGGACACGCAAGGTGTGCGAAAACGTTACGACCAAGGTGAAGCGCAAAGTCCAGGTCTGCGAACTGGTCCGCTACGAGGAAACCATTCGCGTCCAGGTCGGCGGCGCCGCGCCGTGCTGCGAGAGCGGCCGACACGGGCTCTTCCGCCGCTGCAACTAAGCAAGGAACGATCGAAGGAAACGAATACGGCGGCTCGCACACGATGGCGCGAGGCCGCCGTTTTTCGTTTAACGAACGCGGAGCAGCGTCAGGACCATCGGCGTTTCACCGTGAACGCTAAACGGCAGTCGGATCACGGCTCGAGCGATTTGATGACGACGTTCTTGAACTCGACGCCGGAGCCGTGGTTTTGCAAGCCGATGAAGCCGCGTTTGGGCCGCTTGGCGCTGACGGCGTCCTTGCTGACGTCGGCGTCGATGACTTTGGCGCCATTGAATACGACGGTGATCTGGTCCCCCTTGCAAGTGATTTCGTAGGAGTTCCATTCGCCCGCTCCCTTGAAGACATCCTTCGCGGAGCCCTGGAAATGATAGAGTCCGCCGCAATATTGGTAGGGTTTGAGCTTGCCTTTGTATTGCGGGGCGTTGTTGTCAAGGATCTGAATCTCGAAGCCGAGGGCGGACGGCGATTCCTTGCTCTTGACATCGGGAACGCGCAGGAAGACGCCGGAGTTGCCGCCGGCGAAGATGCGCCAGTCGAGTTTGAGAGTGAAGTCGCCGTACATTTTCTTGGTGCCGATCCAGCCAGAGCCGGGCTTGGTGACGACGAGATCACCCTGGACGGTCCACTTATCCTTGTCGCCCGGCCTGGATTCGCGCACCTCCCAGCCGCCCAAGTCCTTGCCGTTGAAGAGCGGGACAAAGTCGTCCTTGGTTTGCGCGGGGGCAGCCACGGGCAAGAGCAAGAGGAGCAGTGGAGCATAGTGTCGCATGAGGTTTCTCCGAATAGCGTTTTTTTCGTTGTGCGCGCAACGCGTCACGGTGATACTGTTCGGACTGTATCCGAACTCATGATGGGATGCGAGAATAAACACCCGTTTCCAGAGCGTTGAACCATGTCCGATCATCTGCGCACCGTCGCCACTTTTCTGGATCCCGTCGCCGCCGCCCTGGCGCGGAACTTTCTCGACGGGGAAGGTATTCCCGCGGTTCTGGTCGATGAGACGACCATCGCGACGGACTGGATGCTAGGCGGCGCGATCGGCGGCATCAAGCTGCAGGTCTCGCCGTGGCACGTCGAACGCGCGGAACTGCTGCTGGCGCAAGTCAAGATGGAACGCGAAGCCGACGACGAGACACCCCTGCCCGCGACTGCCATCGCCAGTCAGGAGATTGCCGAGGATTTGCGTGCCGAGCGCGAGGACAAGGCCGAGATCAACCAGGACGTCGATCGTCTGTTTCGCGTCACCGTTTTCGGGCTGATTTTTCCGCCGCTGCATTTCTATGCGCTCTACCTGTTCCTGGCGATTTGCGGCGGCGAGGGCCAGGTCAGCGCCGATCGGCGCTGGAAGATCTGGGTATCGATCGGTCTGAACCTGCCGATCATGGGCTCGATCGCGGTGCTCTTCATTTACCTCAGCAACAACTTCTTATAGAACGCTTGCGGGTCATCGTTCACCTCCCCTCTCCCCTGAGTACAGGGGAGAGGGGTGAACGGTTACGCTTGCGGTTTCGCGCGCCGTATTCCGCGTGAAACCGCAAGCGAACGGCGACGTATTCAGCGCGGACTTTGTTCGACCATGTCGGCATCGGGAACCTGATCGGACGCGGGGTCGAACCATTCGCTCTTGAAGTCGATACGTTTGCGATTCTTCATCGCCTGATTGGCGGTCAGCGCGATCACGGCATCCGCCATCGCGGCCGGGCCGCCGCAACGCGGCTGCAACTGGTCGCGATCGCTCTCCATGCCCAGTTCGCGCATGCGGATGCAATACGCCAGGTGCTCCATCTCTTCGCGATAACCTCGACTGACGGCGTTCTGGCCGATGGCGTTCGCTCCGGTCGCCGTCGCCTGGCGTTCGGTCGGCGCCGAGGAGGACGACGTGTCGAGCACGGGCGCCCCACCGCCGCCCGCGCTGGCGGTCACGTCGGTCGAGCGTCCCTGCAAGCCCCATAGGTAGGCGGCCTGCTCCAGTTCCACGACGAGCGTGCCCTTGCTCCCCATGATGCACTCGCCGTAAGGCTCAAAGCCGTTGGTGCTGATCGACGAATAAGTCACGGTGACGATGTCGTTGCGGCGCGAGCTGGCGTTGTGCGGGTTGTAATTCGGGCCGGGGAACTCGTAGATGCAGTAGACGTGATCCTCGACCTCGCGATCGTCTGCGTAGAAATGCGTACCGCCGACCGCGGTGACCGACAGCGGCCGCTTTTTGCCGAGGAAGATGCTGCACGCGTCAAGCTGATGGCTGCCGAGTTCCGCCATGAGGCCGCCGCCGGTGCGGATGTAGAGGCGCCAACGGCACAACTCGTTGATGTCCTTGTAGCCGAGCTCGCGGATGCGCGTGGCGGTGAGGCGTTCGCGATCCTCGGCGGGGATGAGCGGGAACCAGCTGTCAAGCAGTGGGCGATCGCGGCGCGCGTTGGCGTCGGGGTTGGGACGCACGTTGTTGCGATGCCAGAGGGCGCGGATGTGCTTGACGTCGCCCAGCACCCCGGAGTTCACGACTTCGTTGGCGTGGGCGTAGAGCATGCTGTAATGGCGTTGATGGCCGATCGAAAGGAGCTTGTCCTTTTCGTTGGCGATCTGGATCATTTGCTTGCACTGGCGGATGTTCCAGGCCATGAGCTTTTCGCACAGGACGTGCTTACCCGCGTTCATGGCGTCGATCGTGGCCTGGGCGTGCAAATGGAGCGGGAGCGCGATGACGACCATCTCGATATCGGGGTTCGCCAGAAGTTCGCGATAGTCCTCGTACTGCCTGATGTCCTGTTTGGCGTTGATGCCATAGTGGTGGTTGAAGCCGCGCCGCGGGCTGGGGAGCGGCTCGCCGGTGAAGATGCGCCGCAGGTTAGTGGGGCGGACATCACAGCAGGCGATGAATTTGACGAAGTTGGGATTGTGTTCGCCGGCGAGAACGCCGCCTTCGTCGCCACAGCCGATGAGGCCGGCGCGAACCGGCCGGAAGTCACTCGGGAAACCGTGGTAGCGATAGCCGAAATAGGCGGCGGCGGATACCGGGGCGGTGGCGCCGGCGGCGACCAGTCCCTGCATGAAGCGGCGCCGCGTGACGCCCTGGGCTTGCTGATCCTGCGCCTGCTGATCGGCATCCGCAAGCTTGCCGACGACGCGATTGAAGTTGGCCTTGCCGGTTTCTTTCTGCTCGGGGGTCATGTCGAGAGCCATCGGTGAATCCTCCTATTTTGTTTCGTAGGGCAAGCGGCCTTGGTTGCCTAAAGGGGTAAGCGAGGCCGCTTGTGCTACGAGGCGAGCGTTTGTCTTTCGTTAGGGACTTGCGACAGCTTCGCTGCGCCGCCGCAACACAGATTGCACAGGCCGTCGAGGCCCGCCCAGCGTCCGGTCGGGATGAACGCCAAGGCGAGCAAGGCGATCGCTTCGATCAGCGTCTTGTTGACGAGCAGGTAGTGCCCTTCCAGACGCGGACTCTCCGGCCAACCGGGCAAGGCGGGCATGGCGAGATAGAACGAGAAGACCAAGAGCGCCGTCGCCATGCACGTGGGACGCGACAGCAAGCCCAGCATCAAACACGCGCCTAGTATCACGAGGCTCCACTTCACCGCGAAGTCGGAGTACTCCAGCACTCGCCACGATGAGATCGGCACGCTCGCCGCCTCGGACATCGCGCCTTTCAGCTTCTGGTCCGATGTCAGCACGTCTTCCAACGCCTTCTTGCACTTGGTCGTTTCCTCGTCAAGCCCCTTCTTCATGCCAGCGCGCCAGCGATTGAGATCGGCCTTCGCGTTCTTGTAGGCCGCGTGGACGCCCTTGTCGGAGGTGGGGAACTTTTCTTCGAGGTCGGAGATGATGCCGGCGAGCCGCTGGTGCTCCTTGACGCGATCCTTCATCGTCATGTCGAGCTTCATCTCCGGTGTGAACGGCACGATCTTCGCGACGCTTTGCGTTTTGGAGATAAACGTGGTGACGGTGTCCTGCTTTCGTTGTTCGAATATGCCCTTGGCGCGTTCGCGCTGTTCATCCGTCAGCTCGTAATGCCCGGCGAAGGCGCTCATGTGAACGAGCCAGGTTTGCTCCAGCGAGGCGGGAAACGAGTCGGCTTCACCCAGGTCGAGGCTTTCGAGCAGGCGATCCCCGGCGACCCCGCGGAATATCCCCGAAAATGGGCCAATCGATTCACGTAGATAGCCTTCGCTCGACCAGGTAGGCGTGGAGACCTTCTCCATTCCTTCAACGAAACAATGCCAGCCAATGGCGACGCGCAGGGCGATGAGAAAGAAACGCGCGGCCGTGTTGGTCGAATCGGCGGGCGTCGCGGTCGTGCGCAAGAAGTGCAACGACAGCGTGATGAGAATCAGACTGACGCCGACGCAGGCCAGCGTTAGCAGAGAGAATGTGAGACTCATGTGGTTGACGCGCGGGTGAGGTCGTGATGGATAATCCTGAGTTCATCATAAACGCAACGGCGCGCGCGGCCAACTGAAAACAAAAGAAATCCTCCTGTCCATCAAGCTTGTGGATTCCGTGCCAACCCAAGGGGTTCGGAGCACCTCACCCCTGGTGAGCCTTGATAAAGGCCAACCAAAAACCCGCCGTCAATTACTTCCTCATGCGTGATATTTTCGGTTTGTACAGCGTCGGCGCCGAAATTGTCGGAAAAACTCGCAAATAGCCTATTGCTGTCCTGGTTCCAGTATGCTAAAAATCGGGTTACGGGATTGAAGTGGTGCGCCTGTCTCAGGACGAGTCTCCTCCCATACGCCTTTCCACGGACGGTCTGTCCGCACTCGCCTCTGTCGCCCTGCGCGCCGCGTGGGCCGCGCTTGCTTTGGATTCGTTCCATTTACCGAGGTTGCACTATCATGGCGGCTAAGATCCACATCGAACGCATGATGCACCGCAGCAGCATCGCCGTCCCGGGCGAGACCGCGGCCAGCTATGCGCTCGTCAAACTCATTCCGTCCGGCCTGGGACAGGTCTCCAAACCGATGGGCTTGAACCTGGCCCTCGTCCTGGACATGTCCGGCTCCATGTACGAAGAAGACGGTACGAATATCTCCCGCCTCAAGCGCGTGCAGGACGCCGCCATCGCCGCGATTCAAAAGCTCAAGCCCGACGACACGATGACGCTCGTCGCCTTCGCCAACAACGCCTTGGTCTGCCTGCCGCCGACTCCGATCGCCGAGAAGGAGAAGATCGAGAACGCCATCCGCAATATCGAAATGAACGACATCGATCCAGGTGGCACCGCCATGAACGACGGCATGCGCATCGCCCTGGATGAAATCGAAAAGCTGTCGGCCCCGGGCAAATTGTCGCAGGTCGTGGTTCTAACCGACGGCGAAACCTCCGGCGAGCAGGATTGCCGCAAGATCGCTGAACGCGCCCACACCAGCAAGATCCACCTGACCATGATGGGCGTTGGTCTCGACTGGAAAGCGCCGCTCATCAAGGACCTCGCCAAGATCAGCGAAGGCAAATGGTACTACATCGACGTCAACAACGCTGCCGAGGCGGAACGCATCTTCATCGAGGAGTTCGAGCAGCTGGCGGCCACGGCGTTCATGAACGTCGAGATGCACTTGAGGCCGATGAAGGACATCAAGATCAAGCGTGTCCGCCAGGTCGTGCCCGATATCAAGGAATTGCAGTTGAACGAGCCCGAGGAACGCCATCTCGTCGCGCCGCTGGGTACGCTGCAAAAGGACCAGTCGGGCCGATACGTCCTCGATCTAAGCCTGCCGAAGCGGCCGGACGGCAAGTATGTGATCGCGCAGATGGAAATTACCTACGACCTCGGCCTGGGCACACGCGAAAGCACGGGGCCGATTCCGCTTGAGATGACTTACACGTCGGCGGGACATGGCTACGTCAACGCCGAGGTGATGAAGCACATCGACGAGGTGCAGATCTTTGAGTTGAACAAGAACCTGCAGGACGCCATCGCGACCAACAAGACCGAAGAAGTGCAGAAGGTCGCGCAGCAGATCGAAGCGAAGGGGCAGCTCATGGGCGCCCGCGCCGCCAAGAAGACGATGCTGGCCCGGCAAGTTTTGCAAGAGCTGAACGCGGGCGGCAAGGTGTCGAAGAAAACCCAACTGGCGATGGAAGACTCGGCGCGCATGGCTGAAGAGATGCCGTCGAATTAGTTGTTAAGCCGGCGAGCTTGCTCGCTGCGGATGGCGTGGATGAATCACACTGACCTGCCGACGGTCTAGCGTCGTCGGCCATACTGATGCGGAGAAGTTGTCATGGTGAAGTGTCCGTTTTGCGGTTTCGGCAATGAAGACGGCGCATTGTTTTGCGAACAATGCAAGTCGGATGTGAGCAACGCGGGGCCGACGGCGTCACAACCGGCGACGCCGGATGTCGCGCAGCCCGCGGAAATCTTCCCCATGGCCGCGGCGGAAGAGCCAGTACTGGCCGCGCTGGTGGAGGAGACTCCGGTGGTGGCCGCGCTCGTCGACGAGCCGCCGGTGGTAGACGTCGTTGAAGAGGTGCCCGCAGCCATAGCCGAGACGCCTCCAGTCGCCGAGCCTCCCGCGCCTCCGGCCATGGAGATTCCTGCCGCGGCCGCCGTGGTCAGCACGCCCGCGCCGCCCAAGCCGGCCGCCGGCGGACAGATCCCGATTCCGATCGGCGCCCAGGTCAAGCTCCAGGTTCAGCGCGGCCTGAAGATCGGCGAAGAGTACAACATCTTCTCCGGCGAGAACTTCCTTGGCCGGGCCGACGAGAAGCCGGTCGATGTCGATCTGACCTTCCAGGAGCCGGAAGACCGCGTCTGGTGTTCGCGTCAGCACGCCTTGATGGTTTACGATGATTCGACGGGCACGCTCACGGTCGAAGACCTGAATAGCTCAAACGGGACTTTCGTCAACCGCGAGCGCGTTTACCCCGGCCAACCGCGTCAGCTCTATGTGGGCAACGTCGTCCAGATCGGCACCGTGCACCTGAAGGTGAAAGTGTAGCTTCAAGAGCTATCAGCTATCAGCTATCAGCCATCAGCCAAAGCCAACAAGAACAAGGCTCGCCTTGATTTCGGGCCGAGAGCTGAACGCTGATAGCTGATAGCTTTTTCCCCGGCAAGGATCCTGCCTATGAGCCTGGTCTGTGCGCAGTGTTCGCGCGTCAATCCCACTGAGGCGGCCTACTGTTATTACGACGGCGCGGCTCTCGCGGGCCGCGCGGGCGGACCCATCAATGCCGGTTCGGCGCCTTTCCCCAACCAGTTCGTCTTCCCCAATGGGCTCGCCTGCCGAAATTTCGATCAGCTCGCCATGGCCTGTCAGGAGCACTGGCCGGCTGCGATTGATCTCTTGAAACAAGGCTTTCTCGGCTCATTCCTCGGCGGTATGGGGCGCATCGATCTAGCGCTCGCCGCTCAGGAAGCCGCCAAGTTTCCCGACCTCGATCGCGGTCTCGATCAACTCCTGGCCAAGCTCCCCACGCAAGCCATTCAGCCTCCCAAGCTCCAGGCCGAACCGAGCGAGATCAACCTCGGCCAGGTCAAGGTTGGCGCCGGACGCGCGACCGAAATCCACCTCACCAACGTCGGCATGCGGCTCCTCTATGGCACGGTGACCTCCGACTGCAAATGGCTCACGCTCGGCGACGGCCAGGGGCATGCCGAGAAAATGTTCCAATTCGGCGCCGACGCCGTCATTCCCGTGCAGGTCCGCGGCCAGCACCTGCGCGCGGGGAACAAAGCTCAAGAAGGGCATCTCGTCATCGACTCCAACGGCGGCACGACGACAGTGACGTTTCGGGCCGACGTGCCGATCACTCCGTTTGAGGGAGAAATGTTCGCCGGCGCCGTCACACCGAGGCAGGTCGCGGAGAAGGCGAAGGCGAATCCCAAGGATGCGTCTCCCTACTTCGAGAAGGGGGATATCGCCCGGTGGTACGCCGCCAACGGTTGGCCCTATCCCGTGCAGGGCCCGATCATGCCCGGCATGGGCGCCATCCAGCAATTCTTCGAGGCGCTCGGCGTCGCCAAGGCCCCCAAGGTCGAGGTCAATCCCAAGTCGCTCGTGTTGCAAGGCGCCGTCGGCAAGACCCTGAACGCTTCGCTCGAACTCAGCGAGATCGCCGGCAAGGACCGCAAAAAATTCGTCTACGGCTGGGCCATTTGCGATCAAGCATGGGTCGAGATCGGCAAAAGCAAACTGACCGGCAAAAGCGCGATCATTCCCATCACGCTGCGTATTCCCTCACCGTGCCCCCCCACGCTCGAAGCGACCATCAACGTGGTCGGCAATGGCAGCACCAAGATCGCCGTGCCATTGAAAGTCACGGTCGCCGGGGGCAAAGCGGGCGTCGTGCTCAAGCCGCGCGAGGAGGATTACGTCAAGCTGGAGATCCTCGACGAGCCGGCGCCGGTCCGGGCGAAAACGACGCCGATGCCTGTGCAGGTAGTCGACGAGCGGCGCGCGGCGCCGGAGATCGACGAGCCGATGCCGTTCGCGGCAGCCGCGTCGTCCGAGGCGCTGATCGTCCACACGCCGCAGCCGAGCGCGGCCCCGGCGCCGATTGAAGAGGAGAATCCGTTCGCGATCACGTCTTCTCCCGCGCCGATTGGTGGAACCGCGGCGCTGACGATCGCCTCACCGACGGTCCCCGCGCGCAAACCGGCGCCTTTGCTCATGCGCCTGTTGATTCACCTCATCCCGATCGTGCTCATCTTCATGTGCCTCTTGAGCATCCTCGTGTGGGACGCCGTGAACATTGTCAAAGGAGGCGGCAAGGGGGACGGCAAAGGCGGCGACGACAAGGGGAGCGGCGCCAATAACCAGGACGGCCCCGTCGACTGGAGCGACATTCATCGCAAACCGTTCGTCAAGGTCCAGTTCGACGAAGGCAAAGCGGAAAAAGACGCGACCGACAGCATGAACTTCGCGATTCACAAGATCGATCCCGACGACGACAGGATCCCCAGCGTCAAACTCAATTATTACGAAAACGGACTTGGCAACACGGTCGTCGCCCGCATCGATGGCAAGGACAAACTCTTCGGGCTAGCCGGGGCAGCAGGCACCGGCAAGTGGGACAAGGAGTTCGAGAAAGCCGGCAAGCCCGCGGGCAGATACGGCGGCACGGGCAAGAAGCGTGCGTTTATCTTCAACGAAGGAATTGTCGTCACCCAGACCGTCACCGTCGAACCGGGCGAGCCCGACGACACCGGCAAACGCCCGCTCAACACCTGCCTGGTGCGCTATCAGATCAAGAACGCTGACAAGACAAACCCCCACAAGGTCGGCCTGCGCGTCCTGATGGACACGTGCATCGGCAATGAAGACGGCGTTCCCTTCATCCTGCCCGGCTCCAAGGAACTCGTGACAACCTGCAAGGAATTCAAGGACGCGGAGGTTCCCGGCTTCGTCCAGGTACGGCAAAACCCCGATCCCGCCTTGCCCCCCGGCATCATCCTTCATCTCAATCTGCGCGTCAGCGAGGCATTTGAACCGCCCGGCCATTTCTTGATGTCGCGCTATCCGGGCCGGCCCAACAAGATGCACGAGAAATGGGACGTGGCCCTCAAGGACATGAAGATATCGGGCGAGATTCAGGGGGATTCCTGCGTCGCTCTGTATTGGAAGGAACAGCAGCTACCGGTCAACGCGACGCGCGAACTCGGCTTCACCTACGGCCTCGGCGTGATGTCGTCGTCGGCCCTGCCCGGCAAGCTCGACGTCACCGTCGGCGGCGCCTTCCACATTGGCGGCGAGTTGACCGTCGTCGCCCTGGTTGCCGATCCCAAGGCGCTGGCGGTAACGCTCGACCTGCCCAAACACCTGGAGTTGATCGACAAGAAAACGATGACACAGATTCCTACGCTGCCACGCCTCACATCCGACAACAAACAGTATCCCGCCACGCTGACATGGCGGGTGCGAGCCATCTCCGCCGGCGCCAACGAACTCACCGTTTCGACCGATAACGGCCTGAAGAAGAGCCGCAAGGTAACGATCACGGCCAAGTCGCTATTCAATTGACAAGCCGGGGCGAAAGCGTACGGCAATGTGGCACGACGCTCCGCGTCGTAAACTCACGACGCGGAGCGTCGTGCCACAATGTGACGTAGCGCCGCAAACGGCGATCCACGCATCACTCCACGAACCCGTCGTTGAGATCGTTTTCCGACAACAACGTGAAACCGCGTTGCTGCAAGTGCGCCGCCGCGGTTTCGATGTCTTCGACGTGTAGCGCGAGCGCCGCCCGGCTGTCGTGGCTGACCATCAGGGGATAGGCGTAATGGATGCTGATCTCGGCGCCCAAGAGCGCCTTGCAGATTTGCAGAAGCGGCTGGTTCCCTTCGGGGAGCGAGATGACGAGAAGATCGCTTTCGGTGAACGGGAGATTCGCCTGCTCGAAAATCTCGTAGGCGCGCTCGGGATCGTTGACGACGACACGTACGATAGCGCAGTCCGCGGAATCGACAACGGTCAGCGCGATAATGCGATTGTCGGTCGTCTCGAAGCGCTTGACGACGTTGAGCAGCGCGCCGAGTCGATTCGCGAGAAAAATGTTGAATTGCCTGACGCTCGGCCAATCGCGGCCGCGCGCCGTGGCGAAACCGACGCCTGCGCCTTCATCGCCGCCGTAACTCATGCCCGCTTCCTTTCGAATGGTGACTTCCCGTTACTATAAGGGATGAAGCGGCTCGCGGTCAATAAAGATACAGTGTGCCGCTCACTTCACCTTGCCATCGGGTAGATCGCCGAGCTGATCGAACAGGTGTGTCAGCGACGCGGTCAGCTTGCGGAAATCGCCAGCGTGCAGGCTTTCGTTCGGAGAATGGGCGTTGGAGAGCGGATCCTCAATGCCCAAGAGCAAAGCCGGGGCGCCGCCGAGCAACTCCGCGAGCGGTCCGACGAAGCCGATGGAGCCGCCGCAACCGATCGGGATCGGCTTGACGCCGAAACCTTTCTTGAGCGCCTTCTGCGCGGCGGTGAACGCGGGGCCGGTCGGGTCGGTCATCCACCATTTCATACGCGCCGTCGCCTTGACGTTGACCTGCACGCCCCACGGCGGATCCTTGACGAGCACCGCCCGAATTTGTTGATAGACCTCCTCCGGGTCCTGATCCGGCACAATGCGGCAGCTGACCACGGCCTGCGCGGTCGGCAGCACCTGATTCGATTTCCCTTTGATCGAGCTGGCTTCCTGAGCGATCACCGTGATGGCTGGTTTGCGCCAAGTTGCCTCATTCGGGTGGACGTTTTTCTCCAGACCCAGTTCGACTCCTTCGGCGATGCCGTTGTCGCTGCGCCATTTCGCCTCGTCGCCGCCGACCTTGCGGAAGGCCCGTTTCTCGGCGGAAGTCAGCTTACGAACTTTATCGTAGATACCTGGGACCGGCAGCTTCTTGTGGTCCCAGTAGAGACGCGACAGGATGACGTTGAGCGCGATGACCGGATCAGCCAGCATTCCCCCCGCCGAGCCGGAGTGAACGGGTTTACTGCCGCTCCTGACCTCGACGTGCAGTTCGACGATGCCGCGCAGCGAATAGGTGATGCACGGCAGCCCGACCTCGACGTTGCCGGTGTCGCAAACGACGATGACGTCGGACATGATGCGTTCTTTGTTCTCGACGAAGAAGCCCTGCAAGTTGCTGGAGCCGACCTCTTCTTCGCCCTCGACGAGCATCTTGACGTTGACGGGCAGACTCCCCTTGGTCTTGAGATACGCCGCGATGGCGCCGAGCTGCGTGACGATGGCGCCCTTGTCGTCGGCGGCGCCGCGCCCAAAGAGCCGGCCGTCGCGCTCGGTCAAGGTCCACGGCTCCGATTTCCAGTCCTGCACGTAGTTGATCGGCTGCACGTCGTGGTGCGCATACAGAAACACGGTCGGCTTGCCCGGAGCGCCGAGCCATTCGCCGTACGCATACGGGTTCGAGGCGCCCGTCTTGAGCGTCTGCACATTGTTGAGCCCTGCCGAGCGCATCAACTCACACGTGACTTCGCACGATTGATCGATCTCTTTTTGATGTTCGCCGTCGGTCGAGATGCTCTGGACGGCGACCAGCTTGGCGAGATCGTTGATGAGCTGTGCGTCGTTTTGTTCGAGCCATTTGGTTGGTTGCATAATGTCTCCAGTGGCTAGGTTAGCCGGACGCGCAAGCGACGAACCAACAACCTCCGTCGCTTGCGCGTCCGGCTAACGGTCTTGACCTTCAATGACGTAAGCGATTACGTCGGCCAGGTGATCCTCGTCGTCGATGTAGAGGTCCCGCCCGCGTTGGGTCCACCAGTTGTTGCGCGTCGTTAAACGTTCCTTCAGTTTTCGTGTGCACCACGCCTTGAACTGTTCGCGCGGGACCTCAATGGCTCGATCTGCCGCAGTTACCACAACATGCACGTGATTGGATCGGCAGTTGACAGCATGCAACATCCAGTTCCGAATCGCACAGTGATCGGCAATCGTTTTTTCCACAAGGCAGCGCTGTTGGAGGTCGAGCGTCACGGCGTCGGCTGCCATGCGCAGAGCGGCTTCAAGGTTGCGCATCAAGTCAGCCGGTTGGATGCCCTGGCCGCGTTCAAACCAACCGCGTTCGTCACCGGGCAGCCAAGTCCCATAGGTGGTCCAAGTAGAGAAGTAGGCGAGAGCCATGTGTAGTTTCCTCCCGTTAGTCGGACGCGCAAGCGACGGATTCTATCTTTCCTCAGTTCGTCCGTCGCTTGCGCGTCCGGCTAACCGGGAAGCTTCGGCACCAGCGGACTCGGCGCGAGCCGCTTCTCGCACCACGCCGCGACGCTAAAGAGCAAATCTTCGCGGTTCGGCCCGGCGACGAGCTGCAGCGCTAACGGCAGCCCGTCCACGAAATAACCGGTCTGAATCGAAATCGTCGGCAGTCCCGTATAGCTCCACGGCGAGTTGAAAACGGGATCGCCCGTCGTGTCGGCAAGCGGGGCGGGACCGGGCGTCGCGGGACAGATCAGCACGAGGTCGTTGTGCAGCGCATAGCGCATGGTGCGCGTCAACTCTTGCTGATGATCCTTGGTGCGGGCGAATTCCGCCGCCGGGCAGGCGAGCCCTTCCTCGATTAGCTGCTTGATGCGCGGCGAATAATCTTCCGGGCGTCGGCGCCAACGTGCCTCGTGAAATTGCGCCGCCTCGACCGCCATCACCATGCGATGACGCGGGATAATATCGCAAAAGCCGGCGGGCAACGCAGCTTCCTCGACGATAGCGCCATCTTCGGTGAAGCGGTGGACAATCTCGTCCAGCATGTCGCGCACCTCGTTGGTGGCTTTCTCCTCGAAGAGTTGCCGTAGCCGGCCTAGACGGGGCCGACTCGCCGCGACCGCCGCCTTCTCGGCGAAGTTGGCGACGGGGTGATGTTCGTGCGTTTTGGCCAGCACGCGCAATAATAGTGCCAGGTCCGTAACGTCGTGCGCCATCGGCCCCGGATGATCCATCGACACCGCCAACGGCATGATGCCGTCGAGAGGCACAAGCCCGTAGGTCGGCTTGCACCCCGCGATGCCGCAGTAGGAAGCGGGCCGCGTGATCGAGCCGCCCGTTTGCGAGCCGAGCGCGCCCAGGCACATGCCCGTGGCAACCGCCGCCGCCGAGCCGCTCGACGAACCACCGGGCGTGTGTGCCAAATTCCACGGGTTCCGCGTCACCGGTGGATCGAAGCTGGCGTACTGCGTCGTCACGGTCTTACCGAGGAAGATCGCCCCCGCAGTCCGCAGCGCCGCCACAACCGGCGCATCCTGGCGCGCGACGCTGTTCGCCCACAGTTTGGAGCCGCACGCGGTCGGCCAATCGAATACGTCGAAGATGTCCTTGACGCCGATGGGGATGCCGTGCAGCGGCCCGCGATATTTGTTGTTCGCGAGTTCATCGGTGAGGCGTTTCGCTTCGGCCCGGGCATATTCGCGATCGACGAACACCCAGGCGTGTACGTGCTTCTCCCAGCGGTCGATGGCGTCGAAACATTGCTCGACCAGATCGATAGGCGTGATGCGTCGTCCCTTTATCGCCTCGGCCGCTTCGTGAATCGTCAGCATGAGTCCATGGTCCGTGGTTCGTGGTCCGTAGTCGAATCGTGAGGGTAAGTGTACAGTGAACGGGATGGGACGTGTATGAAAATCTTCGGTCCGGCCACGGACCTCGGACTACGGACTACGGACAAATGACGAAGATTGCCATCCTTGGCGGCACCGGCTATACCGCCTGCGAACTGATCAAGATCCTGCTGCGGCATCCGCACGCCGAGATCGTTGCCGTCACCTCGCGCGATCAAAAGACGCCCGCGGTCGCTGAGTCGCATCCAAGCCTGGCGGGCCGCATCAACCTGCGCCTGGAGCCGTTCGACGTCGATAAGCTCATCGCGAAAGGCGTCGAGTGCGTCTTCGGCTGTTTGCCGCACGGCGCATCGATGGACGCGATTCAACTCTTGCTCCTGCGTGGACTGCGCGTGATCGACCTCAGTGCCGACTATCGGCTGCGTGATGCGAACGTCTACGCGCAATGGTACGGTGAAAGCCATCATGATCTCGCCAATCTCGCGAGGGCGATTTACGGCCTGCCCGAAATCTACGGCGATGAGATCAGGTCCGCGCAACTCATCGCCAACCCCGGCTGCTATCCGCAAACGGGCATCCTCGGCCTCGCGCCGCTCGTGGCTGGCAAGTACGTCAAACTAAAGGACATCATCATCGACTCGAAGTCGGGTGTCTCCGGCGCGGGCCGTACGCCTAAGCCGAACACGCACTTCCCCGAATGCAACGAGAGCGTGGTCGCGTACAACGTCGGCCAGCATCGTCATACGCCGGAGATCGAGCAGACCCTGTCGGATGTGGCCGGGGAGCCCGTCGAGGTGATTTTCACGCCGCACCTGATCCCGATGGACCGCGGCATCTTCACGACGATCTACGCCACGCCGCACCGCGCCCTGACCGAGGCGCAACTGTTCGACGTCTATCGCGCCTATTATGCCAACGCGCCGTTCGTGCGCGTCACCAAGGAGATCCCCGCGACGAAAGACAGCGTGCACACCAACTTCATTGACATGACGGTGCGCGTCGTGCGCGGCCGCATCGTCGTGCTGGTCGCAGAGGACAACCTGATGCGCGGCGCGAGCGGGGTGGCGGTGCAGAATTTCAATCGGATGTATGGGTATGACGAGAAGCTGGCGCTATGGTAAGATAAATGATGGGCGAGAGTAACTTTTGTCAGAGTTGGAGAAAAGAACCATGCCGCCGCTTTCACTGGAAGAACGTGTCGCTGCGTTAGAGCAACAGGTGGCTCAACTGCAAGGAAACAAGAACAACGAACCTGGTGAAAAGGACTGGCAACAGACCGTTGGGATTTTCACCGACGATCCAGGCATGCTCGAAATTTTCGATGAGGCGATGAAAATCCGTGAAGCGGATCGCGCCAAGGCTCGCCGCCGTCATGCGCGCAAGCCAAAACGAGTCAAATCATGATAGTCCTGGACACCGATCACCTATCCATCCTGGTCAATGAGCGCGCATCGTTGCACCTGGAATTGTTCGCTCGGCTCAGGGATGCAAACGAACCGTTGCGAGTTCCCGTGGTTTGCGTGGAAGAACAGTGCAAGGGTTGGCTGGCCAAGATCAACCAGACGCGCGACATTTACCGACAAATCATTGCGTACGAACGATTCCGCAAACTGTTCCTTTTCTTCCGGAAGTGGGAGATGCTTCCGCTGGACGAAGCTGTGGCAGATCGATTCACCGAACTGCATGAGCCGAAAATCCGCATCGGCACGCAAGACCTGAAGATCGCGGCCATCGCTCTGGCAAACGATGCCTTGTTGCTTTCCGCCAACTTGCGCGATTTTCAGAAGGTTCCCGGCTTGCGCGTGCAGAACTGGTTGTTGCCATAGACTTCGCCAGCGGCGTGGCAGTGCAGAATTTCAATCGCATGTACGGGCATGACGAGAAGACGGGACTATGGTAGTTGCAATGGCTCACTAACCCTGAGCGCAAGCGAGGGAATAGCAGAATCCCTAGAATGATCGAGTGCTTTGCCAGGATTCTGCTATCCCCTCGCTTGCGCTCAGGGTTAGTCATATTTTTACCTCATCAATAACAAAATCGCAAATTTGGAGAGAACGATGAGCGAATTCCGCGTCGAAAAAGATTCCATGGGCGACGTGCAAGTCCCCGCCAAGGCCTACTACGGCGCCCAGACACAACGGGCCGTCGAGAACTTCCCCATCTCCGGGATGCCGCTACCGACGAAGCTCATCCGCGCGCTTGGCCTCGTCAAAGTCGCCTCGGCAATCGCCAATCGCGATCTCGGTAAGCTGAAGGGCGACATCGCCGAGCCGATCATCTCGGCCGCGCGCGAGGTCGCCGCCGGCAAGCATGACGCGGAGTTTCCGATCGACGTCTATCAGACCGGCTCCGGCACC
>SYHD01000225.1 GCA_005799265.1 Planctomycetia bacterium
CTGGTCATGATGCAGTTTTCCAGCCGCTTGCGGCTTAGCGCTCGCGTGGCGCCAGGCGAGCGCTAAGCCGCAAGCGGCTAAAGAGTAATCTCGGTGCCGACGCCGCGGTCGGTGTAAATCTCCAACAGCAACGAATGGCGCAAGCGGCCGTCGATGACGTGCGTCTTCTTGACGCCGGCGCGCAGGCTGTCGAAGCAAGCCTCGACCTTGGGGATCATCCCTTCGTCAATGATCTTTTGCTGAATCAACTCCTGGCAGCGCACCACGTTCAGGCTCGTGATGAGCGACTCGGGCTTGTCGCGATCAAGTAGGATACCGGGCGTATCAGTCAGGAGGACAAGCTTCTCTGCCTGCATCTGGGCGGCGACCGCGGCGGCAGCGGTGTCGGCGTTGACGTTTAGCCAGCCGCCAGCCGCGTCGATCGCCAGCGACGGGATTAGCGGTATGATCCCCGCCGCGCAGAAGTCGCGCAAGAGATCAGCGTCGACGCGCGTCACCTTGCCGACATGACCCAGATCGATCGCTTGCCCATCCGGCCCCGGCAGCGTCAGCTTCTCGCCGAAGAGAAGCTGCAATGATCCGAGATGTGGACCAATGGCACGACCGCCGAGTTGACGCACATGACGTTCGAGGTCGGCGTTGATCTGTTTCAGGAGTACGCGCACGACGATGGCGAGCGTTTCGTCATCGGTGTAGCGCCGACCGAGCACCTTGCGCGGCTTCAACCCCGACTCGGCCATGGCGCGATCGATCGGCTTGCCGCCGCCGTGCACGACGATGGGGCGCAGGCCTACTGTGGCCATGAAGATGACGTCTTCGAGCGTGGCCTTGAGTGCGTCGGGCTCTTCCATCGCACTGCCGCCGAGCTTGATGACGATCAGCCGATTGCGAAATTGCCGGATGTAGCTGAGCGCTTCGATCAGCGTCTCAGCCTTGCGGATGGCATGGTCCATGGCGGGACCCACCTGGGTGCGAGCAGTGAAACAAAAGATTCACTGTAGCGAGATGTGGCGCAGTGTCAATCGCGGCGATAAAATAGTCGTGATACTGAGACGCCGATCAATCGAAAGGTTTTTTCTCTTCGGGTGGGAAGGCAATGAACAGCTTCGTGACATCGCGCGCGATTTTGGTCAGGAAGAGACGGCGAAACGCCGGCGGATTCGTCGTGCTAGCGTCGATCGCCCCACGCGTGCCAGGGTACTCGAAGTTGAGATCCTTGTGGAACGGGATGTCGTCCGTCGCGTTGACTTTGTGCAGTTCGACCGCAATCTCGGCCCGGCCGCGGAAGTACTTGCCGCCAATAATGTTGTCGTAGAGACCGAAGCGTTGGATCTTCAAATCGAGAACGTAGTCCGCCTTGAAGTGCTTGCCGAGTTCTAGCGGGCTTGCGCCTCCCTCGGCGCGCAGGCGATCGTATTGCGGACGCACCTCGGCCTGAGACACAATCTTGATCTTATGTTTGTTCTCAAGGCAGCGCTTGCGAAAGAACTGCGTCAGGTGATCGGGAATCTCGGCCTGTGCGGCAATGTGATCGAGATCGGCGGCGGGTTGCACGAAATTCGCGAGGATGACGAGCGTGATCGCCTCCTCCTTTGCGAAGAGTTTATCTTCCTTCACGAAGAGTTTGTGCTCCGGTTCGATCTTGTTGTCGTTCCACGGCATCAGCAGCATCGAAAGGCTCGACGGACTGCAGCCGATCGAGAACCAGGAGAGGAGCCCCAAGGCGATCAACGTCCAGCGCCAGCCGATGCGCGCCTGCGGAACCTGAGCCATCTTCTCTCCTCCATGAGAGGCGAGGGCATGGGCCCTCGTCACGTGTTGACGTACCATTCGAAGATCAACACCAACGCCCACCGGCCAAACAGAACAACGAGAAAAATCAGCGCCAGCCGGAAAATCACCATTTCAATACACCGAACGAGCACGAATCGTCCGAAAAAGGCGCTGGCAAACGCCCAGGGGATGAAAAAAAGTCCGAAGGCCGCGAGGACCGTGCCTGCGAAATTCGCCTGGATCGAGTTCCACACGTCCGCATGCAGCAGCAGGCTAAAGCTGGTTGTCATTCCGCATGAGGGGCACGGCACTCCCACGAACTCATTGAAACTGCACGGGGGTAGGCCGAGTTGCTGGTGCGTGCCGGCCTTTTTCGCTGTGCCGTCCTCATAGGGATCGATCCAGATCGCGACGCAGAACACCACGATCCAGGGTAAAGTCAGGGCGACAAGGATGGCCCGGACCCAGTGATAGAGCGGCCTTGCCTCGTCTACGGAATCTTCCTCTTCATACGGTTCCAGCTCAATAACTTCTTCTTCGGCGGGCATAGGTATAGAGGGGGAGTTGATAGCGTTGGGGAAGTTCTTTTGCAAGAGCAAAATGCCCGCCTCGACAGCCGAGCGGGGACAGGCGTATTGTAACCGGAATTTTGTCTAATGCCGACAGAAATGCGCACACGTGCGTGATTTTCACAAGCACCCCGGTTAACACGACGCCAAGCGCTCCGCGTAATCGGTGACTTCGGTCAGCATTTGTTCGACGCGCTCACGATAGGATTCGAGCGTCGCGCGATCAGCGTCTTCCGGGATATGGATCGGCTCGGAGGCGACGACGATGGCGGTGCTGAATGGCCGCGGCAGGCAGAAGCGGTCCCACGTCTTCAAGCGCCAGGGGCGATCGTGGCCGACGCCCAAGAGGACGATCGGCAACCCGGTTTTGGCGGCGAGGTAGATCAGGCCGAGCTCGAGCTTGCGGCGCGGCCCGCGCGGTCCGTCGGGCATGACGGCGATGTAATGGCCCTGGCAGGAGCGGACCATCTCGCGCATGGCCTTGATGCCGCCGCGCGTCTTCGAGCCGCGGATGGTGCCGAAACCGAGCCATTCGCAAACCTGGGCGATCATTTCGCCGTCGGCGTGCTGACTGATGAGCACGAGAATTTCGGGCCGGGCGAAGAGGTAGCACGGCACGAGGATGTTCTCATGCCAAAACGCGGCGATGTAGTGCACGGGCGGTTGGACCCGGTCGGGGTAGATGTCTTTGCCGAGCGAGCGGTAGCGCAACGACAGGGTGCCGATCCAGAGCCGGATGAGAATGGCGCCCAGGAAGCCGATCCATTTGATGAGTGCGGGGTTGCGGATTTTCATGGGAACGTCCGTGTCCAGTATTCGTTTAGCGCTCGCGCGGCGCCGCGCTAATGCTACGTCGTAAACGACAATTACGCTTCGATCCACTCGCCGCTGAAGACCTCGACTGCCGGTCCCGTCATAAAAACATGATTGCTTTTTTCGCACCAGAGCAGTTGCAGGTCGCCGCCGACGAGATGGATCGTGACCTTGCGTTCGGAACGCCCAGCCAGAACGCCGGCGACACAGACCGCGGACGCGCCGGTGCCGCACGCCAGCGTTTCGCCGGAACCCCGTTCCCAGACGCGCATCGTCAGGTCGTTGGGGCGGTTGACCTTGACGAACTCGACATTGGTCTTGCGCGGGAAGATGGCGGCGATCTCGATCTTCGGGCCAATCTTCAGCACCTGCTCGTCGGTGATCGTATCGACGTGAATGATGCAATGCGGATTGCCCATCGACACGCATGTGGCCTTGAAGTCGAAGCCCGGCAGCGGCACGTTGATTGGCGGATTGCCCGGCAGCGTCGTCGGTATCTTGGCCGCGTCGAGAATTGGCTCCCCCATGTCGACGCGCACTTGCTGCACCTTGCCGTTCTGTGTTTCGACATCGAGCGTCAACACGCCGCGGCCGGTCTCGATGGCGAGGGTAGGCTTCTTGGCGATGCCGTGATCGTACACATACTTCGCGACGCAGCGGATGCCGTTGCCGCACATCTCCGATTCGCTGCCGTCGGCGTTGAACATGATCATGCGCGCGTCAGCTTTCTCGGACGGGCAGATGAGGATCAGCCCATCGGAACCAACGCCGAAATTGCGGTTGCTGACTTTCACGCTGAGGGCTGGCGCATTGGCGGGCGGCTTCTGCGCGAAACAATCGAGGTAGACGTAGTCGTTGCCGCAGCCCTGCATCTTGGTGAAACGCATGGGAATGCTCCAAATCGCCGCGAGCGGCTTAGCGGTCGCCTTGGCGGTTATTCTTCATCGTATTGCGGCGAGCGCTAAGCCGCAAGCGGCGTCATTCCCACTCGATCGTC
>SYHD01000226.1 GCA_005799265.1 Planctomycetia bacterium
CGAGCACCGACGCGTTGTTGACGATGGCGCCGCGCGCTTTCGGCGCGTTTTTCAGCAGCGCCTCAATTTCGTAGCGCATTGACCAGAAGACCCCCTTGAGGTTGACATCGAAAAGCGCGTCAGCGCCGGCCAAGTCCTGCTCGTGCAGCGGACGTTGTTCGCCGTCTATGCCCGCATTGTTGAACGCCAGATCCAGTCGGCCGAATCGAGTCAGCGCATGCTCGACGAGCGCTTGACAGTCCGCGGCCCTCGACACGTCGGTGCTCACGAACTCCGCGCCGCCGCCGTCGGCGCGGATCTCGGCGACGACGGCGTTCCCCTGGTCGCGATTGCGATTGCCGAGCACAACGGTCGCTCCGTGGCGCGCCAGGGCGAGGGCGGTCGCTCGGCCGATGCCCGATCCGCCGCCGGTGATGAGCGCGATCTTGTTCGCGAAAGTCATGATCGTTTTCGTCCGCCGATTCAATGCCCGAAAAAATTGGAAATATCGAAATAGACGACGCGCTCTTCGCCCGACTCATTGCGCAGCGTCAACACGTCATACGGTTTGCCGTCGATGTGCTTGAGCGCTTGCATATGCGGCATGAAGCCGGAGCAGTTCAGGCGAATCCACTGGTACTCCTCGGCGATGCCGCTGACGACGACGGCTTGCGCGGCCGACGAGCCGTCGCCGCTCTTCTTTTTTCGGCCGAAAAGGAAATCCAGCCAGCCCATGAGCGCAATCTCAAGTTGATCGAAGTTGCGTTTATTAGAGCATAGAACGAAGATGGAATCCAGATGGGAGCTGAATTGGCCGATTGCGGCCCGGCGTTCGCGTGTTCGATGTCGGACGCCAACGGGCAATACGAGCCGGAAGCGTAAGCGACGGATTGCCATGCCGTACCGTCGCTCACGCTTCCGGCTCGTAATGTCGTCGCCCCACAGGTCGACAAATCGCTAGTTCTTCGCCATCACAGTTGACAGGCAGACGCACGGCAGATTGTTCGCGGAATCGTAAAGACGGATGCGGACCAGGTAGCGTCCAGTCGTCTCGGGCGTGAAGTCCACGACAGCGTTCGCGGCCGTGTCCACGTCTTCCTTGAACACCTTGTTCACGTCCTTGGCATCGACGATCTGCAGATCGACGTCCTTGGCGTCGGCATCGCCGGCGGCGAGAAAACGATAGCTCTTGCCGGCGGTGAGTTGCACCGTGTACAGGCCGACCCAATTATCCTTGCCTTGCTTCAGCCAGCCGCCGCCGATGGAGAACGAGTTGTCCTGCAGCGCATAGCCCGCCTTGTTGGCCGCATTCACCAGTTTGATAAGGCGAACCGTCGATTCGGTGATGTACTTCCCCTGACCATCCTGGGCGGCGGCGCGATTGTGCGCGCCGACGAGCATCAGCAAACTCGCCAGGCACGCGCCCAGTACGAACTGCCCGTTCCATGACAACATTCGCTGCTTCATAAGGATCTCCTCTGAGTGGATGTCAAGCCGAACCCTGAAGTGAACCTTTCACTCGTTTGGGAATCGGCGTCATTCCTTTTGGAGACGTGCCGGCCTCAGTACAGACCGGTTCCATTCGGCCACGCTTGGCGGTCTCACTGCGAGACAAAGAAACGCACCTGCCAGGTGTCGGCGTTAGAGTTACCGATGCGTCTTTCATTGTCAAGCGCCTTCAACAAAAATTCACGCCGGCCGATGCGCGCCCGCCGGGATGGAAATACACTGATGGCAGCCCGTCTCGCCCAGGAAGGAAGCCGATGAAAACGCCGGCCATCGAAGTGCAGGGTCACCGCGGCGCGCGCGGCCTGGCGGCGGAGAACACGCTGGCGGGCTTCGAGAGCGCGCTCGATCTGGGCGTCTCGTCCATCGAAACCGACGTGCATCTGACGCGCGACGACGTGCCGATCCTGTTTCACGATGAACGCCTCGGCCCGGCGCTCGTGCGCTCGTTGACGCTGGCCGAGGTGCGCCTTTGCCGAATCGAGGGATCGACGCACAGGCCGACGCCAGCAGCCGATCGCTTTGCCGACGCGCACGCTATCCCGACCTTGGCGGAGTTCTTCGCATTCGTGACGGCCTACGCGGGCGCTCTTGGCGAACAAACCGGCAAGACCGAGGCGCAACGGACAGCCGCGCGGCGACTTGTTTTCGACATCGAGCTCAAGCGCGTACCGTTTCGGCCGGAAACGATCGGTGACGGCTTCGACGGCACCGGGCCGGCGTTGCTGGAGCGCGTCGTCGTCGCCGCGCTGCGCCAGGCCGACCTTCTCGAGCGTGCCCGCGTCCGCAGCTTCGATCATCGCAGCGTTCTGGCGGTCAAGCAGCTTGAGCCGACGTTGCAGACCGGCATCTTGATCGACGGGACCGCGCCGGCGAATATCGGGATGTTGCTTGACGCCGCTCGCGCCGAGGTTTACTGTCCTGACTATCGCTTCGTCGATGCCGATGTCGTTCGCCAGGTACACGCGGCCGGCAAGCGCATCGTCCCGTACACCGTCAACGAGCCGGGCGACTGGCAACGATTGTTGGCGTGGGGCGTCGATGGCATCACGACCGATTACCCCGATCGCCTGCTGCAATGGCTGCATTCGTTTAGCGCTCGCGCGACGCCGCGCGAGCGCTAAACAAATTCGGAGACACCCAATGCGTTACGCCTACACCCTTCACGTCATGCTCGTCGCCGTCCTCGCGCTGCCGCCCCAGGCGACGATCGATTGGCCCGCCTTGACGCAAAAGCCGTACGCCGGCGCCAAGATCCCCGACCTCGGCCTGAAGCCATTGCTCAGCAAGGACGGCAACCCGATCACGACCAAGGACGGCTGGACCGCACGCCGGCAGGAGCTCGCGGACGCCTGGCAGGCGAAGCTCGGACCGTTCCCGAAAAAGCCGGCGAATCTCGATGTGAAAATCGAAGAAACCGAGAAGTGCGACGGCTACACCCGGCAACTCCTCAGCTTCCATAGCGCCGAAGGCGATCGCCTGCTCACCTATCTCTTGATCCCCGATGGCATCAAGCCCGACGAAAAACGTCCCGCCGTCGTCGTCTTTCACCAGACCACCAAGGACACGTTGAGAGAGCCAGCCGGCCTCGGCGCCAAACCGCACCTCGCCCTCGGCGTGCATCTCGTCAAGCGCGGCTACGTTGTCCTGTCGCCGCAGTGCTACATCATGAAAGGCAAGGGACCGCGCGCGCAGGCCGATGAATGCGCCAAGACGTGGTCTGGCCTGACCGGCCTGGGCAAGATGACCTTCGATGCGATTCGCTGCGTCGATTTCCTCGCCAGCCTCGCCTACGTCGATGTCCTGCGCATCGGCTGCATCGGCTTCTCTCTCGGCGCCAAGGAGGTGCTCTACGCGATGGCGTTCGAGACGCGCTATAAGTGCGGCGTCTTCAACGAAGGCGGCGTCGGCCTGAAAATGAGCAACTGGACCGATCCCTGGTATCTCACCGAAAAAATGAAGCCGCACATCCCCGACATGGAGAATCATCAAGTGCTCGCCCTGTGCGCCCCGCGGCCGATCTTGATCCTCGGAGGCGACAGCGCCGACGGCGATGCCAGCTGGCCGTTCGTCCATGCGGCGCTGCCGGTCTATCGTTTGCTTGGCGCGGAAGCGAAGATCGGCCTGCTCAATCACAAGGGCAAGCACGGCTACCCGGTGGAAGGCCGACGGCAATCGTATCGCTGGCTGGATCACTGGTTGGAGCATCGGTCAACCAGCGACGAGGTGGGGCCGGCGGATATTCCGAAAAAATAGTTCCGCTTGATTTGCCGTACGCCCGACAAGGGTCGATTTGACCCGTTAGCCGGACGCGCAAGCGACGGATTTTCCCATGTCCGTCGCTTGCGCGTCCGGCTAACAGGTGACGCTTGTCTGTGGCGTCAATCCTGATTGATCACATCCACGAGTTGCCGCAGCCGCCCCAGCTTGTGCCGATCAAAGCGGAACTTCAGCCGGGGCAAATCCGCCAGTTTCGCTTCGCCGGTTTCCTCGGGCAGCGCGGACGTGGCCTCGAAGGTGCCGCTCTTGATGATGTCGGTGAACTCCGCGCGGATGCGCGTCAGTGTTGTCGCGCTGAGGGCACGGTTGAGCCGCAGCACCAGGTCGCCCTTGACGTAGCGCATGCTGTGATAGACGCGATAAAAGTTGACGATCTCGGCGACCGCCTCGTCGGTGGAGTTCGTCACCTTGAACAGGTGCAGGTCGCTTTCGGAGATCAACCGGCGTTTGAGCAGCACGTCTTTCGTGAAGCGCTGGAAGTGGTGCCAAAAGTCGCTGCCCGGCTCGTCGACCATGACGATCGGGAACAAATGACTCTTGCCGGTCTGCACCAGCGTCAGGACTTCAAAACCTTCGTCGAGCGTGCCGAAGCCGCCGGGAAAGAGGGCGACGGCGTCGCATTCCTTGACGAAGAGGAGCTTGCGCGTGAAGAAGTAGCGCAGGTGCATGAGCTTGGGATCGTCCTTGATGACGGGATTGGGATGCTGCTCGAAAGGGAGGAGGATGTTCAGGCCGATGCTGTTCTCGCGTCCGGCGCCGACATGGCCCGCCTCCATGATGCCGTTGCCGCCGCCGGTGATGACCATGAAGCCCGCTTCGGCCATGCGCTTGCTGAACTCGACGCATTGCCCATAGGACGGATCGCTGGGGGGCAGGCGCGCGGAGCCGAACACAGTCACTTGACGGCGTTCGCGGAACTGGGCGAAGACCTTGAAGCAATAGCGCAGCTCGCGCATGGCCACGCTCAGCATCTTGACGTCGCCACGGTTGGCACGGTCATTGAGCAGCTTGTCGGCAGTTTCATGAAGCTGCTGCACGTAATGCTCGATGCCGTAGGCCTTGCCTTCGTCCTCCGGCTGCATCGGCGTGTAGTCGTGGATTGGATGGAAGGACTTATTTTGATCATGATTGGCAGGCATGCGCGCTACTCCTGGAATCAAACCGGACAATCGTGCAGAATACTGGAAAAGCGCGGCACAACCAAGCCAGAAAATGAACCACGGGGAACACCGGGGACACGGGGAAAGGCCAGAGAAAATCTGCGATCACGATTATCGGCAACCTCTCCGAAATCGGGACGCCGGGCCGGTTCGTTTTTTCTCTGAATTACTCACGGTATTCCCCGTGTCCCCGGTGTTCCCCGTGGTTCATTTTCTGGAGGCATCCTGGTAATTTGCGGCCGATTCCGCGAGAATATCCTCAAGCCTGCCACCGTTCCCCTTCGCCGGAGCTCAACATGCCTTCCCGCCGCTTTTTCGCAATCGTTTGTCTGTTCCTCGCGTTCATCCAGTCACACGTTCATGGCCAGGACAAGAAGACGGTCGAGCAGCTCGCCGCCGACGCCAAGGAGTCGATCGCTGTCATCTTGTCGACGGGGCGCGACGGCAAACAGCACGGCATCGGCACCGGCTTCGTCATCTCCGACGACGGGCTGATCGCGACCAACCTGCACGTCATCGGCGAAGCGCGGCCCATCACGGTGCAACTCTCTGACGGATCCAAACATGAGCCGAGCGTGATCGTCGCGTCCGATCGCAAGCTCGATCTGGCCATTGTCAAGATCGAAGCGAAGAAGAAGCTCAAACCGCTCGCGCTGGGCGATTCGGCGAAGCTCAAGACGGGTCAGGCGATCGTGGCCATCGGCCATCCGCGCGGGCTGGAGCACAGCGTCGTTGCGGGTGTCCTGTCGGGCACGCGCGATATGGATGGCGTCACCATGCTGCAGCTCGCCATTCCGATCGAGCAAGGCAACTCCGGCGGGCCGGTGCTCGATCTCGAAGGCCGCGTCGTCGGCGTCGTCACCATGAAATCGCTCGTGACGGCGAACCTCGGCTTCGCGGTCCCGGTCAACGCGTTGAAGAAGATTCGCGACCGCAGTAATCCAATCACCATGGAGCAATGGCTCACGATCGGCGCCCTCGACAAATCCGAATGGACGACGATGTACGGCGCCCGCTGGCGGCAACGCGCGGGCCGCATTTTGGCCGACGGCGCGGGGACGGGATTCGGCGGCCGCACCTTGTGCCTCTCCGAACGCAAGCCCCCTGCCCTTCCCTTCGAGCTGACGGTGACGGTCAAGCTTGACGACGAAGCCGGCGCCGCGGGCCTCATCTTCGGCGGCGACGGCGATCGGCACTACGGGTTTTACCCTACCGGCGGCAAGCTCCGCCTCACGCGCTTCGACGGCCCCGACGTTTTCTCCTGGAAGATCCTGCACGATCAGAAATCGCCCGCCTATCGCCCCGGCGACTGGAACACCATCAAGGTCCGCGTCGAGAAGGACAAATTCACCTGCTACATCAACGAGGAACTAATCACCGAGCTGACGAAGCCCGCGTACTACGGCACGACGGTCGGCCTCGCCAAGTTCCGCGAAACGGTCGCCGAGTTCAAGAAGTTTCAGGCGGCGCCGAAGGTGGCGACCTCGTTCATCGCACCCGACATCCGCGCTGCGTTCGCGAAGGCGTTGCCGAAGATCCCGCTTGACAAGGAGCCGAGCGTAAAGGATCTGGCGCCGCTGTTGAAAACGCCTTCCGCCAGCGCGCTGCTGCTGCGCGACAAGGCGAATGAGTTGGAGAAGCAAGCCGAGCAGCTGCGGAAGCTGGCCCAGACCGTCCATCACGAACGGACGATCGCTGAGCTGGTCGAGCTGCTCAAGGCGCCCGACGCCAAGGCTGATCTCGCGCTGGCGGCTCTGCTGGTTGCCCGGCTCGATAACGAAGAGCTGGATATCGACGCCTATCGCGCCGAGATTGATCGCCTGGCGCGTTTGGTTTCCGAGAGGATGCCGGCGGACGCGAAACCGCAAGCAGCCCTGGAAACGCTCAACAAATTTCTCTTCAAGGAGCGCGGCTTTCACGGCAGCCACTCCGAGTACTATTCGCGCTCGAACAGTTATCTCAACGAGGTGATCGACGATCGCGAGGGTTTGCCCATCACGCTGTCGGTCCTGTACATGGAGTTGGCGCGGCGCTTGAAGCTGAACGTCGTCGGATTGGCGTTGCCGGCTCACTTCGTCGTGCGGCACGATGCGCCGGGGGAGATGCCGCAGATCGTCGATGTGTTCGACGGCAAGCTGCTGACGCGCAAGGAAGCCGAGGCCAAGGTGAAGAAGCTCACGGGCCGGGCGCCGCAAGAGGAGGACTTCAAGCCGGTCGAAAAGAAGTTCATCATCATGCGCATGCTGCACAATTTGATCAACGTTGCGGAGTCGGAAAAGGATCGCGACGGCATCCTGCGCTATCTCGACGCCATCGTCGCGATCGACCCGGAGGCGCACGAGGAGCGCTGGGCCCGTGCCTTCTTTCGCTTTCAAGCGGGGCTGCGGACCGGGTCGCTTGACGATTGCGAGCATCTGCTGAAACACGCGCCGGGGTTTGCCGACATCGAGCGTGTGCGCGAATTGCGGCGGATTTTGCAGAAAAACTAAGGATCAACTGCCGCTGGCAGCATAGCGTTCGGAGCGAGTACGCGAATGCTACGCCGCCCGCGGCACCCGGGATTTGCCCCTCACGGATGCGGCGTAATGGCGATGATGGTGATCTCTTTCTTGCCGGGACCGTAGCACCAGAAGACGCGATAAGCGCCAGGTGTTTTGTTTTGGGCGTAGGCCTCAAAGACCTTTTGCTTTTCGTCGAAGGGATTTTCGATCAAATCGTATTCGTGGGTTTGCAAACCAGGATGCTTGGGATTCACCTGGAGCAACGAGAGCGTTTTGTGAATCTGCTTGAAGAGGCCTTCTTGCTTGCTGGATTTTTTCTTCATCCTGGCCGTTCTGGCCTTACGAACGTCTTCGGCGTCTGTCCGTAACTCGTCATAGGTTCGCTGGGCCTCATCCATCAGTATTAGGCTAAAATTCATGGCATCAGCCAATCATTCAATGGCAGGATCAGTCCTCGATCGAGTCGGCCAGCTCGGCATCCGCCTCGAGGTCAAGCGGCGTTCTGCTGAATTGGCCACTACGAGCCTGCGCTAGTCCTTCGCGCACTCTGCGTAATGCCTCTTCATTCTTGTATAACCAGGCCTCGCGCTCTGGTATCGCCACCGCGGGGGTGATGATGATGTGGTCGGGATCGGAGTCATCGACAATCACCATGCGCCCGGCAAGGACCCTCCCCAAGACAAGTCGGCCTTTACTGTCCACTAATTTTGTCGTCATGGATTTTCTCCTGTTTTCATCCTAGCACAGGCGTGGGCAATCATCAAGTGGGACATTCCCACAAAACACCTTCCTTTTGCCAACATTTCGTTTGTTCCGGCATGCACGCCTTGGTACACTATCTCATACCTTCCGTGTCGCGAAACCCACGTTCCCGCAAGGAGATCTTGCCGTGAAATCCGCTTCCACCAATCGACGCACTTTCTTGAAATCCACTGCCGTCGCGTCGGCGACGGCGTCGCTGGCTTTTGTGCCGACGTTCGTGCACGCTCAGGGCAACAATCAGACGCTGAAAGTCGGCCTGATCGGCGCGGGCGGGCGCGGCACCGGCGCGGCGCAGCAGGCGCTGTTGGCGGATCGCGATGTCAAGCTCTGGGCCGTCGGCGATGCGTTCGAGGATCGCGTCACCGGTTGCCTCAATCAGCTGCGGGCTCGGCCCAACTTGGCGAACAAGATCGACGTGCCGCGCGAACGGCAATTCACGGGCTTCGACGCCTATCAACAAGTCATCAACAGCGGCGTCGATGTCGTATGCCTGTGCACGCCGCCGCACTTTCGGCCGATGCATCTGGAAGCGGCGATTCGGGCCCGCAAGCACGTCTTTTGCGAGAAGCCGATGGCCGTCGATGGCCCCGGCGTGCGTCGCGTCGCCGCTCTTCAAGCCGCGGCGCGTGAGGCGCGGTTGTCCGTCGTCGCTGGCTTCTGTTGGCGTTACTACGATCCGATGCGGCAAACGGTGGCCCGTATCCATGACGGCGCGATTGGCGACATCACCGCCCTGCACACGAACTATCTCACCGGCGCTCTCTGGCATCGCGAACGCACGCCGCAAATGTCCGACATGGAATGGCAGATGCGCAACTGGCCGTACTTCACCTGGCTGTCGGGCGATTACAACGTCGAGCAGCATTGCCATAGCCTCGACAAAATCATGTGGGTGATGCGCAACACGCCGCCGCTGCGAGCATATGGCGTCGGCGGCCGGCAAACGCGGACCGGCGCCGAGTTTGGCCACATCTTCGATCACATGGCGGTCGTCTACGAATTCGCCAACAACGTCCGCTGCTACGCCTTCTGCCGGCAGCAAGCGGGCACGCACGGCGAGACCACTGATCACATCATCGGCACGCGCGGCCGGGCGAACCTGCTCGGCGTGAATCAGCAGGACCGCAACTGGGCGCCGTATTCGATCACGGGCGAAAACGCCTGGCGCCTGCCTGCCGCCACGCAACGAACGGCCATCGACATGTACCAGTCGGAGCACAATGAGTTGTTTGCGTCGATCCGCTCCGGCACGCCGATCAACGACATCGACTGGATGCACAAGAGCACCATGCTCGCGATCCTGGGCCGCATGGTCTGCTACACCGGCCAGATGATCACGTGGGACCAGGCGATGAACTCGACCGAGAGCCTGACGCCGACGGACGGCTACCGCTGGGATCGGGCGCCGGCGATTCCCGATGTGGCGCGGCCTGGTGTGACGCGGCTGGTATGAAATGGGTTGAAGGCGTTTAGCGCTCGCATGGCGCCACGCGAGCGCTAAACGAAATTGGGAGTGATTTTAATGTCTGCAAGCAATCCCGCGCGCATCCTCATCGCCGAAGACAACCCCGAAGGCGCCGAACTGCTCGAGGCATATCTCGACGGCGCCGATTACGACATCGAAATCGCCCGCGACGGCGACGATGCACTCAAGAAGGTGCAGTCCTTCCGTCCCGATCTCATCCTCCTCGACGTGATGATGCCGAAGATCAGCGGCTTCGAGGTTTGTAAGCGGCTGAAAGCGAAGCCGGAGACGCAAGGCATCATCATCCACATGATCACGGCGCTCGATCAGCATCACGACATCGACCGCGCCGTCGAAGTCGGCACCAACGATTTCCTGACCAAGCCGATCAACAAGACGGAACTCTTGCTGCGCATCAAGTCGGCCCTCGCCAGCCGGCAGCACACGGACCCGCTGACGCAAACGCTGGCGTACATCGAGGGGGTGCAGTCGGCGGTGTGATCGCGGAGGTGTCCCATGAACCATGTTCCGGTCGCGATCGGCTTGATCCTGTGCGAGCAAATTATCATTGACGAGACTTCGCGCAACGTGACGCCGGTGAGTTGTTTTAGTGCGCGAACGCTGAAGAGCATTCCGGGAAAGATCGACTTCGATGTCGTCGCCTGGCTTGGCGACGGAATTGGAGAGATGCCGGTGCGATTACTTGTCCAGAAAGCTGACACACTCGAGGAACTGCTTCGCGTCGATGGGAAAGTGATTTTCAAGGATCCATTGAAGTACAAACGCTTTTTTGCGCATGTGCGAAATTGCCCAATTCCCTCGGCCGGACAGTATGTGGTATCATTACTCGTGACGGGTGAGCCCGTTGCAAGTCGCAAATTCGGTGTCAATCCAAAGGAGGCATGACCATGGCCGACAAGATCTGGAATGCCGATGAGGAGAGCTTTCACAGCCATGACTGTGAGGACTTTTGGCTCGATGGGCCGGCGGACACCACAGTTCGCCCTTGCAGTCCGAGCTTGCTGCCATACATGACGGCGATGCGTGACCGAGAGCGCATGTTACAAGCCGAGGCGGAACGCGCCAGGCGTGCCACGCAAAACGAGGGGCAGGATTGATGAAGGCATCCAGGGCGGTATCCAAGGACAACGTATAGGAATCTTGATGCGGTCAAGGGAGGACATTCATCATATACGGCCTCGGGACTTGGGAAATAGCCGTGTTCGGCGTCATTGCCGTGCTCCTGTTTGGCCGCAAGCTGCCTGATATAGCGACATATCTGGGCAGGAGCGTGGTCGAGTTCAGAAACGGCTTTCCCCGTAAGGGTTGGCACGCGGTCATCGCAGATCAAGATCGCCAAAATCCCCTGGACGATGGAGCGGCAGACGTGAACAGCAAGTTGCGGCCGCGCGGACCAGGGCCCAGAGAAGGTCGGCAAACTAAGTAGCGATTTCCATCCATGTCAACGCCTCGCATCCTCCTGAAAGCCAAACGTGCCCGCCCGTTCTTCGGCATGCACCCGTGGGTCTACGCCGGCGCCATCGAGGCGGTATCCGGCGATCCCAAGGACGGCGATGTCGTCGAGGTCGTTTCCCACGTCGGCAACTTCATCGCGCGCGGACTCTACAACAGCCAGAGCAAGATTCGCGTGCGGCTCTACACCTGGGACGCTCAGCAATCGCTTGACGCCGACTTCTTTCGCGCCCAGCTCCAACGCGCGATCCAACTGCGGCGCGACGTGCTTCGACTCACCGGAGCATGCCGGCTCGTGTTCAGCGAGGCCGACGGGCTTTCCGGACTGTCAATCGATCAGTTCGACCGTTGGCTCGTCGTGCAATTCACGAGTCTCGCCCTGGCCATGCGGCGCGAGATGTTCGCGGATCTTCTGACCGAACTCGTCCAGCCCGCCGGCATCTATCTGCGTACCGAACGCGGCATCGGGCAGCTCGAAGGACTCGAATTGCAGGACGGATCCTTGCGCGGCGACGCGCCTGGCCCGCTCACCATCGACGAGAACGGCCTACGCGTTCAGATCAGCTTGACCGAAGGACAGAAAACAGGCTACTATCTCGACCAACGCGAAAATCGCCTCGCCGTCGGCCGGCTCGCCGTCGGCCGGCGCATGCTCGACGCCTTTTGCTATTCCGGCGGTTTCGCCCTGCACGCAGCCCGCGCCGGCGCGTCGGCCGTGCTCGGCGTCGATGCGTCGGAACCGGCGCTGCAACTGGCGCGCACCAACGCCGAGTTGAACGGGCTGACGAATATCGTGTTTGAAAAGGCCGACGTCTTCAATCGGCTCGGTACGCTGGTGGAGGCGATGGAGCGCTTCGGTGTCATCGTGCTCGATCCGCCGAAGTTCGCCCGCGCCGGTTCCGCAGTGGATGAGGCCATGCGCGGGTATCGTCGGCTCCTGCAACAATCGCTGCGGCTCCTGGAGCCGGGCGGGATTTTCGCGATGTGTTGCTGTTCCGGTTTGATCAAACGTGAGATGCTGCACGATTTGCTGGCTCAGGAAGCGTCGCAGGCGCGGCGGCTGTTGCAGATTCTGGAGAGCCGCGGCGCGGCGGCGGATCATCCGGTGTCGGCCCTGTGCCCCGAGACCGAGTACTTGAAGTGCGTGATTTGCCGGGTGAACTGACGCTGCGTGCGGCCATACCGGTGCATTTGGCCGAGGATTCTTGAAACTTCCTTGGCAGGATCCTAGTAACATTCCATACCAAGAGGGAAGGAATCCGCCTTCCTCATACCTTCAAGGAGACTCTTTTTATGCAATATGTTCGACGATTATGGCTCGCCGCCGCCTGCACGCTGGCGTTCGTCGTGAGCGCGACGGCCGTCCAGGCGCAAACGACCAAGTTCTTGCCGAATGACACGGAATTGGTCGTCACGTTCAATCTGCAACAGATCCTTAAATCGGAAGTGTTGAAAGACGACGCAGCGAAAGGGCTGGTCGATCTGATCAAGGGGCAGGTCAATCAAGGGCTGGCTGACAAGGGGCTGGACAAACCCCTCAAGACCGCCGGCTTCGATATTTTTCGCGATTTGGTCAGCATCACATTCGCGGCGCCGGGCGGCCGGCCGGTTGAGGAGAGCTTCATCGTGATCGAAGGAAAGTTCGATGCCGCCAAGATCGAAGCTGCGGGGAAGGAAGCCGGCGCCGGTTTCAAGGTAATCGAGATCGCCAGCACCAAAGCGTTCGAGATCGCGCCGAAGGGGGACAAGAAGATGTACGTCGGCATTCTCAACGAGAAGATCCTGATCGCTTGCGGCAGCAAGGCCGACTTCATCGAAGCGGTGGAGCGTCTCGGCGGCAGCAAGACGGCTGCCTTCAAGGCCGCGGTCTTCAAGAGCCTGGTCGAAACCGTCAGCAGTAAGCAGAGCATCAGCTTCGTGGCGACGGGCAACATCCTGAGCAAGATGGCGGACAAGCTCCCCGACGGGCGCGGCGATCAACTCAAGGCCGCTGCTCCCGAAGTGGACGGTCTGAGCCTGTCCATCACGGTGCAAAAGGATCTCGACGTGCTGTTGGGCGTGAACGCCAAGGACGCCAAGACTGCCAAGCAATTCGCGGGACTGGCCAACGCCGGCATTCGAGCCGCACGGGAGAAGGTTGCCGAGAAGGCCAAAGAAGACGAGAAATCCAAGCTGGCGCTCGACGTGCTGAAAACGGTCGAAGCGACCGCCAAAGGCTCCAACCTCATGATCCGTGGCCAGGTCAGCTTCGGAAACTTGGGTATGATTCTGAAGAACCTGCCTCTGCCTTGATCAGCATTTTCGTCAGGACGAGCCGCGATCGTGAAGGAGCGAGACAAACGCCTCTCCCCCTCACTGTCGCGGCTTTTGTGTCTTCACATCTGTTGCAAGTCAAGCGTCTTGGGCAAGTCGTCGAGACTCGCGAGGTTGAACAACTCCAGAAACCGCGGTGTCGTGGCGTAAACGACCTCTTTCGGCTGGGCGCCCAGCATTGGTACGACCTGGATCAAACCACGGCGAACGAGCTGGCGCAACAGTGCTCCCGAATCGGCGCCGCGAAAGCTGTCCACGTCCACTTTCGTCACCGGCTGGCGATAAGCGACTACCGCGAGCACGTCTATCGTCGCCGTCGATAGCCGTGCCTCGCGCACACCGCCGTAGAGCTTCTCGATGACGTGCCGATAGCGCGGCCGCAGGGAAAGCACCCAGCCGTTGCCTTGCGCTTGCAGCGTGTAGGGGCGTGCCTGGCGGCGATAGTCAGCGTTGAGCTGGCGGATGGCCTCGTCGAATTGTTCGTCCGTCAGGCCGCGCAGGATTTCGCGCGCCCGTTTGGCCGTCAGCGCGGCGCCGCCGACGAAAACCAGCGCTTCGATGATGCGCAACATCGGCGGCGGCGCGGCTTCCTCGGCGAGCGGCGGTTCGGAAGGGAGGTCCGCTTGCCAGGCGCCTTCACCCAGCATGGCCGCATAGGTTCGGCCGAGGTCTTCGGGCGTCGTCGGCTGTTCGTGTGTTTCATCGGGCATGACGGGCGTCCTCCCGTTATTCGTGCGGCAGGAAGAAGATGCCGGTGATGAACGTGCCGGTCCACAGGACGCCGAACAGAATACCCGCGGCGATGTGGAAAGTTCGCTTGTGCTTGAGGCCCGTGAACAGCATGACGAACAGAAGCCCCGCCGCCGGCATGGAAAAGCCCAGATGCACCTTGAGCATCTCCTTGGCGGCGCGGCTGCCGAGTATCGGGATGTTGACAACCCGCGTTCCAAGAAACTCGCTGATCATCCCAGGGCTGATGAGGTTTGTGATCACTTCCAGGCCGATCAACGCCGTGAGCGTAAGGGCGAAGAAGGCGATATTGATCCGCCCATGCAAGCGCGTCTTGCCGCATGCCAGAGCGATCATTGAACCGATCCACAGAAGCGTGACCGTGCTGACGGCGATTTTCAGAATCAAAATGACCAGACCGGCGCTCATGGCTTTATGATAGGAAAAGATCGGTCAGCCGTGAGGCACGTTGGCAACGTGACCCACGACAAAGTCACGACCGTTCTGCCTGCGCCTTGGCCGGGCGCTTGCGCGTGCCGCGCGTCTTGGCCGGCGTCGGCGCGATTACCGGGGCAGGGGGAGCGATCTCCACCGAACGCCGCTGGGCGTTCTGCAACGCGATATCGAGGAACCTTTCCTGGCTGCGCATCGCCGACTGGTCCACGGCCCGTTGCACGCGGCGGTAGGTCCCGTCTGCAAGCAGCTCACGCGCCTTCGTGTTGTCCGCCAGGCCAATGGCCAGAATCTCGTGTACGAGCCGATGCTTCAACTCCGTATGCTCGATCGGGAACGCCACCTCGACGCGCCGGCTCAGGTTGCGGTCCATCAAGTCCGCGGACCCGACGTACACCTGCGCGTCGCCGTTGTTGTGGAAGTAGAAAATCCGGCTATGTTCCAGAAAGCGATCGACGATCGAGATCACGCGAATGTTCTCGCTGATCCCCGGAATCTGCGGGCGCAACGCGCAGACGCCTCGGCAGATCAAATCGATCTTGACGCCCGCTTGGCTGGCGCGATAGAGCGCCTGGATCACTGCCGGCTCAAGCAGCCCGTTGATCTTCGCGATGATCCGGCCCAATCGTCCCGCCTGCGAATTCGCCGCCTCCTGCAGGATTCGCTCGATCATGAATGCTTGCATGCGACTCGGTGCGACGACGATCTTGCGCCACTGCGGCAACTCCGAGTAACCCGTGAGATAGTTGAAAAGCGCCGACGCGTCGTCGCAAAAATCGTTGTTACAGGTGAAGAAACCCAAGTCCGTGTAGACGCGCGCGGTGATCGGGTTGTAATTCCCGGTCGCCATGTGTACGTAGCGGCGGATGCCATCCTCCTCGCGGCGAACGACCAGCGCGACCTTGCAGTGTGTCTTCAGCCCGACGAACCCGAAGACGACGTGGACGCCCGATTTCTCCAACTCGCGCGCCCACTGGATGTTGCGCTCCTCGTCGAGCCGCGCCTTCAGCTCGATGACCGCGGTCACTTGCTTGCCGTTGTCGGCCGCGAGCTGCAGTGCCTTGACGATTGCCGAATCGCTCGACGTGCGATACAGCGTTTGCTTGATCGCGAGGACCCGATCGTCCTTGGCCGCGGTCTCGATGAAATCGACGACGTGGCTGAACGACTCGTAGGGATGATGCACGAGAATGTCGCGCGCCTTGATGGCCGCGAAGACATTGGGCGTGTTAAGAAACTCGCTCACCGGCTGCGGCGCGAACTGCGGCTCGCGCAACTGCGGGTAGCCCGGCAAGGCGTGGATCTGGAACAGCCCCGTCAGATCGAGCAGATCGTCCGACGGATACACGTCGCTCGGATCAAGATCCAGGGCCTGCAGTAAATAGTTGCTGATGACCGGATGCGCGCTCGCCTCGATCTCCACGCGGACCGCGAACCCGCGCCGCCGTTTGCGCACTTCCTCCTCGATTGCCTTGAGAAGATCTTCGACTTCGTCGTCATCGATCTCGTACTCGCTGTTGCGGCTCACGCGAAAGACGGTCGCGTGCTCGATCTCCATGCCGGGGAAGAGGTCACCCAGGTGCAGCCGGATGACCGTCTCCAGCGGGATAAGAAGATATCCCGATTCGGTCTTCTGCTGCACGAAGCGCGGCAACACCGCCGGGACCTGTACGACGGCAAACAGCTTGTCCGTCTCGCGCGGCCGTTTCAAGAGCACCGCGAGGTTGAGCGACTTGTTCAGCAGGTGCGGAAACGGATGTCCCGGATCGATCGCCAGCGGCGTCAACACGGGAAAAATGTCGCGGCGAAAATACGGCGTCAGGGCGTCCTTTTGCTTGTCGTCGATGTCCTTGTGCGTGCGGATGAAGAGGCCCTCCTTCTCCAGGGCCGGCAGGAGTTGACCGCGCAGGCACTGATACGCGCTTTGGAAAAGTTCGCGCACCGTCTTCGAGATGTCGGCAAGTTGCTCGCGCGGCGGCATGCGATCCGCCCCGGAGCCGACATTGATGCCCGCCGATACCTTCTGCTGCAAGCCGCCGACGCGGACCATGAAGAACTC
>SYHD01000227.1 GCA_005799265.1 Planctomycetia bacterium
CGGGCTGCGGGAAATCGGGTTCTTGAAAGCGGAGGGTCACCTCATCGAGTAGACGAGGCCGCCGGGCGTTGCCGAACATGAAGACGGGACCGGCGCCCCGGTGAACCTCGACGCTGCGGACGACATCGTTGTGACGCAAAAGGGCGTAGGTGCGCAGGTGGCCGTCGTGGAACCAGTTGTCGAGCGTCAATTCTCCCGGCCGACTCAGCATGCCCGCGGGAAACTCTCCAGCGAACCGATGCCAGGTCGGTTCCTGCTGCTTGCCTTTGATTCCGTCCCAGCGAAAGGCGTCGCTTGGCGCTTTCGGTTGAATCGTAGGCTGCTCGACGTGGGCGCCTGCCCCGCAGAAATAGCCAAAGCCTGTTATCGCAGTCAGGGCGAAAACGATGAACTTCAAGCAAGTGCGCATGGCAAATTACCCCGTAGGAACCAGTTGGAGATGAGTCGAGAACGGCTTGGCTCATCTTGCCAGGTGTTTCTCAAACCACCGAACCATTTCAGCTTGCATCTCCGGCAAATACTCATGCGCCGTGTTCGCGTAGACGACACTGCGGAAGCGATCCTTCTTGCCGTGAAGATCGTAGACCTGCGTCAGCTTCTTCTCAAGGACCTCGATGCCGCTGAGCGGCAAGCCGCCGTCGCGGTCGCCGGAAAGAGCCAGGAATGGGCGCGGCGCGATGAGCGCGTGGATCGCCTCGGTGTCGAAATGGGCGAGCACGCCGGGCACCCAGTAGTAGATGCCGTGGAGGCGAAAGTTGCCATGGGCGAACAGTTCCCGATAACGGGTGAAGCCGGCGACGCACACACCGGCTTGAACGCGATCATCCACCGCAGCGAGCCACCAGGTTCCAGTGCCGCCCATGCTCATGCCGCTGACGCCGATGCGTTCGGAATCGATTTCGGAGCGTGTTTGCAAGTAGTCAAGCAAACATTGCTGATCGCGGATCATCAGGCCCCAGAGCGATCGGCCGTGGAGAAGATGCAGTTTGAAGAGTGTCGATTCGTCGAGTCCGCGTGCCAGTTCCTTGCTCTTGGGCGCCCGCGCGCCGCAGAAGTAGGAGTCGATGGCGGCGACGACGAAACCTTTGCGAGCGAGCATCGGGCCGACGCATTGCGGGTTGTTCACCTCGGTGCAGATCGTCGCCGCGCTGCCGCCGTGCCCGTGGAGGCCGATGACGGCGGGCAACTTGCCGACACGTTTCTTGGGAATGAGCAAGATGCCGGGAACGACGGAGTCGATGCCGTTGTGGAACTCAAAGCGCTCTTCGATGAAGTCGCCGCGATCCTCTTTCGCGATGATTTTCACCTTGAGCGGCTTGGGACGTGCCGGCATGTCACCCATGCAGCGGAGCACGATCGCGCGGGTCGTGGCTCGATCCTTCTCCTGCCAGCGTTTCAGGTTTGTCGGCGGCGACCATTCAGGGAATGGGAACTTGCGATACTCCTCGGGTGCGTCTTTCCACATTTCGCCGAGCGGTTTGCCGCCGCGCGATTGTTTGGGCTCGACGCGTTCCTGAGCAAGAACAGATGCACCCGCCAGGCTACACAAAACCAGCACGAGCCCCGGAAAATGTGCGGATGTCATGGTGGCACTTTTTCCTTGCCAAAGACAATTCAAGGTTGAAATTTCTGCATGCAGATATTAGTATACAACTACCTGCCGATTTGCCCTCCTTCCTGTTCCCATTCAGGATGAACCCATGATCTCGAAATCCAAGAAACCTACCGGTTCGTGCAATCCTGACGAGCACGCACTTTCACGCCGACTGTTTTTGCGAGGCTTGGCGGCGGGAAGTGTGGCACTGGGCGGCTTCGGCCAGTTGTTCTCGGCCGCGAATGCTCAGGAAGCGGCGCGTCGGCAGAAACACGTCATCCTCGTCTACATGAGCGGTGGGCCGAGTCAGTTCGAGACGTGGGATCCCAAGGTCGCCCAGCGCACGTCCGGTCCGCACATGACCATTCCGACGGCTGTGCCCGGTGTCCAGTTCGATGAGTACATGCCCAACTTCGCCCGCCTTGCCAATCGCGTGAGCGTGATCCGCACCATGAACACGCCGTCGAACGATCATAACGTCGGCAGCCTGCACACCCAAAGCGGCTACTTTCCCAGTCCGGCCATCTCCGCTCCTCCGCACTGGCTGTCGGTGTGCTCACGCTTGTTGCCGCGAGAAAGCACGGATGGTTTGCCGACCTATGTGATGCTGGGACGGCCTGATGTTACTCCTGGGCCGGGGTACCTCGGCGCCGAGTATCAGGGGCTTGTGTTTCCCGGCAACGGCAGGCCGCCAGCGGATCTTCCGCAGGCGACGGAGAGCGACATCCAGGCGCAGGACCGCCGCGAAGGACTGCGAAGCCGGCTGGGGGCGTCATTCAACGAAGGCCGGCCGGCTCACCTCGTCGATACCCACGATGTCTCATTTCGGCGGATGAGCAATTTGATGCGCACGCAATCAGCCTTCGATATTTCGCGCGAACCTCGCCGCGATCACGATCGTTATGGCCCGAGTCCGCTCGCGAAGGACATGCTGCTGGCGAGGCGTCTTGTCGAACAGGGGGTTTCCTTTGTGCGCGTTCAGCATCAAAACGGGCTGGCGTGGGACAAGCATCGCAATGCCTTCCGCAGTCAGCGCTACATCACCGCCGAATTCGATCAGGCGGTTGGCGCCCTTGTCGATGACCTCGTCGATCGTGGCCTGTGGGAGCATACCCTCGTCGTGTGCATGGGCGAGTTCGGACGCACACCGATGATCAATGGCCAGGGCGGCGGCGGCCGTGATCATTGGCCGAGGAACTGGTCGATGTCGCTCGGCGGTTGCGGCATACGAGGGGGTGTCGTCGTCGGGGCCACCAATCAGGACGGCACCGAAATCCAGAATCGCCCCGTCAGCATCCACGACCTGTTCTGTACGTTCTACAGGGCGTTGGGCATCAACCATCGCCGCCAACTTCATCACCGCGATCGGCCGATTCCACTGGTCGAAAATCAGCAAGGTCAACCCATCCAGGAACTCTTTTAACGAGGTGATTGATGCAATCCTGGATCAAGCTGGTTGTCGGCGGTTTGTTCATCGTTTCCAGCGCCGATGCTCAAGACAATCCGAAAAGCCTGCTCTTCGACAAGGACGAGCGGACCTTTTTCGTGCCGATGAATTATTCGCCGATTCGCACGGTTCGGCTTCGCTTTCATCCGAGCGAGCCGAAGCTGCTTGCCCAGGTCAGTGACAAACGGCTGGCCGTGTGGGACCTGAACGCCAAGCCGCAAGCGACAAAGGGGCAGAAGGAACCTCGGGTGCTTCCCGATTATGCGTGCGAACAGGCGGAAGGTTGGATCACCGGGTTCGATGTCCATCCCTCGGGCAAGTGGGTTATCACGGGTGGATCCGATCGCCAGCTGCGGCGCTGGGCCTGGAAGGATGCCAAACCGCTCCAAGTGATCGCCGGACATGACGGCTGGATCGAGGCCGTCACTTATTCGCCCGACGGCAAGTTCGTCGCGACCGGCGGCGCCGATTTGAAAGTCAAAATCTGGGATGCGGAAAGCTTGAAACTCCTCGATCAGTTTTCCGGCCATAGCCGATTCGTTCGCGACCTGGCCTGGACACCCAAGGGTGAATTCCTTTGCACCGGTGGTGAAGACGGCAAGGTGCTCGTCTATGATGTACCCGGGAAAAAGGTCGCCCGGACGCTGACGTTTGGCAACACCAACGAAGTGCAAGGGCAGATCCCCAGCCACAGCGGTGTGTACCGCCTGGAGTGCAGTAACGACGGCAACTGGCTTTCTGTCACCGGCCAGGGGAAGTCCGGCCTTTACCACCTGCCAACCGGTAGACTCGCCGCCAGTGAAAATCTCTCCTTCGACACCTGCTTTTATCCTGCGGGCCAGTTCTTGCTCGTCGGTTACAACGACACCAAGGTTTTTCGCCTGAATCCTGCCAAGCTGGAAAAGGTATCGCTTGATACTCTGGGCAAGAAGGGGACGAGCAACAGCCCCGCGGGAGATGTCATCGCCAGCTTGAAACGCAACGATGGCTTCGGCATGGCCGTTCGGCGCGACGGCGCCCTGGTTGCGGCCGCCGTTGGAGAATCGACCGTCGGCCTCTGGAAGGTGACGCAGAAATGAACACGCACGGAGTTCCCATGCACCGATTTTTGCTCTTTGCCGTCCTGGGGATCGCCGTGCCGACCTCGGTCTTTGGCCAGGCGAAATCGTTCGGCGATCCCAAGATCAGTGCCGCCCTCGACGCGGAGATCTTGGCGGTTCTCAAGGAGAACAAGCAAAAGCCGGTTGGCCCCGCTTCGGATGCCGAGTTCCACCGCCGGGCGACGCTCGACCTGCTGGGCCGCATTCCGACCGCGGAGGAAACGCAGCGCTACCTGGCAGACAAAAACCCGGACAAACAGCGCCAACTCATTGACCGCCTCCTGGCGGACTGGGAGATGGCCGCCTATTGGGCCGATGTGCTTCACGTCGGCATGAACGGCCGCTCGGTCGACCCGGGCCTGGGCTACAAGGAATTCCGTGAGTATCTCCGACAGAGTCTCGAAGCCAACAAGCCGTGGGACAAGCTGGCCCGCGAACTTCTCTTGCCCGTGACCAACAGCCCGACGCAGCCGGCGGCCTTCTTTCTCGGCAGTCGACTCCGACGTGAAAACAAGGAGGATCAACTCGATGGCATGACGGTCGCCGTCGCCAGCACCTTCTTCGGCGTACGCATGGAGTGCGCCAAGTGCCACGACCATCCCCACGTCGATGAGTGGAAGCAAGATCATTACTATGGCCTGGCTTCTTTCCTGAGCCGCACCGAGCTTCAATTGGTCAACGCCAAGCCGAGCCTGCGTGAACGAGACACCGGTGACGTGACATTCCAGAATCGCAAGCGGGACAGCTTCACCGCCAAGGTGATGTTCCTGGATGACAAAGTCTTTCCCGAGCCGAAGCCGGCCGCCAAGAAGACCGCGAACAAAAAGGACCTCCCCGATCTGGCCGAGAACAGCCGGCGCAAGCTTTTGGCGGACTACGCCCTCGTCGCGGACAATCGCTACTTCAAACGCGCGATCGTCAATCGTGTGTGGAAACAGTTGATGGGCATCGGTCTCGTCGAACCGGTCGATCAGATTCACGACGGCAACACGCCGACGCATCCCAAACTTTTCGACCTGCTCGCAGACGATTTCGCGAAGAACGGTTTTGACCTGAAACGTCTCGTTGGCAACATCATGCTGACCGACACGTATCGCCGTAGCAGCGTCTGGCCGGAGAAGGAACGGCCCGAGGAAACGCACTATGCCGTTTTCAATCTGCGTCCGCTGACGCCGGAGCAGTTGGCCTTGTCGCTTGCAACGGCCACCGGCCAGGTGGAAATACTGAAAGCGCAAAAGAAGAAGACCGACCCCAAAGACCTGCGAACCGAGATGGAGAAGGACTACAAGCTGTTCATCGAAAACTATGAAAGCGAAAACGATCAATTCGCCGCCACGACTTCGCAGGCGCTGTTCATGACCTTCAACAAGACGACGCAAAAATACCTGCAACCGGTGGCGGGTAATCTCTCGGCACGCCTTGTGAAGACGAGCGATGCGGAGGCGCTTGCTCGACAGGCCTACCTCGCTATCCTCTCGCGCACTCCCACGTCGGCTGAGAGCGAGGCCATCGTGAAGTACCTGCAAACATCGGGCGCGGCGCGCGATCAGCTTGTGCGCGATGTCCTGTGGGCGCTGCTGAACTCCACGGAATTTCGCTTCAACCATTGAGAGTAGCCCGTATTCTCGTAATAGTCACCCGATTCTTCCAGCACGCCACCAAGCGCGGCAAGGAGCGAGTATGAAGTCGTGCATGTTTGGTTTTGCCCTCTTCGTTTCGAGTATTGCAATCGCGGCGGATAGTGTGGGGCAGGAGAAGGAAAGGCCTCGCGCGCAAAGCATCAGCGGAGTCGTATCCAAGATCGACGGCTCTTCGCTGACAATCACCCAGCGCGGCGACAGCGGGGAACGTTCGACAGTCTTTGCCATCGGCGCCCAGACCAAGATTCTCATTCAAACTAATGAAGACAATATCGTCAAAGGTGAAGGCGGCCGCGAGCGAAAGGTTCCCAAGACGAAAGAGGGCAAGATTGGAGATGTGAAGGCCGATCAGCGCGTGACCGTCGGTTTCGCCGAAACGGGCAAAGCGGACAGCGTTCTGATCCTGCGAGCAACGCCGCCGCGCAAGAAGGAAGGCGAAAAATAATCTGCGGAAGTTTAGTTGAGCTCCAACACCCTTGGCCGTCGTCCTTGACATAGCATGCAGATATGGCACAATAGCATTCTTGCCTTGAATTCGGCCCGTTTGTACCTCCCACCTGTGCGGGCAGATTGGACCATCCATGATCAAGACCGCCATTTTGCGAGCAGTTCCCGGTTCAGGTCCCCTACTAATCGTCGTGGGATTGGTGTGGTTGTCCTGCGCGACGAACATCTCGGCAGGTGAGCCAAAGACGGCGGATGCAGCTGGGATTGAGTTTTTCGAAAAGAAAGTGCGCCCCGTGTTGGTGCAGCATTGTTACAAATGCCATTCCCATGCTGGCGGCAAGATGCGCGGCGGACTGGCGCTCGACTCCCGCAGCGGCTGGGAAAAAGGGGGCGACTCTGGGCCGGTCATCATCCCGGGCAACCCTGGTAAGAGCTTGCTGATCCAGGCGGTTCGGCATGCCCAGCCCGACTTGAAGATGCCCAAGGAAAAACTGGGCGAGGCGGAAATCGCCGTCCTCACCGAATGGGTTCAAAAGGGGGCCGCCGATCCGCGCGTCTTGGCCAAGAAGATCGACGCCGCAGAATGGTGGTCGCTCAAGCCGCTTGTCAAACCTCAGATACCCGCGAAGAGTTTCGAGCACCCGATCGACGCTTTCATCCAGGCCAAGCTGCGCGAGAAGCAGCTGACTCCTGCCCCTGAGACGGATCGTCGCACGCTCATTCGGCGATTGACTTTTGACCTGCACGGCCTGCCGCCGACGCCCGAAGAGGTCGAGGTATTCGTCGCGAGCAAAGATGCGCAGGCGTATGAAAAATTGGTGGACCGGCTCCTCGCTTCGCCCCGCTATGGTGAACGCTGGGCCCGACATTGGCTCGATGTCGTTCGCTACGGTGATTCTCGAGGCAACGAACACGATGGTTTCCGTGAACATGCCTGGCGCTACCGTGATTACGTGATCGACGCGTTCAATCGTGACAAGCCGTATGACCGTTTCATTCAGGAGCAGATCGCGGCTGACGCTCTCTATCCCGAGGAACCAGCGCTGACGGCGGCACTCGGCTTCTTGGCTGCGGGTCCCGACGTGCTCAGCGGCACCGAGGACACGATTCGCGATGAGTTTGTAACCACGGCCATGACTGCGTTCACCAGCACGACGGCCCATTGTGCTCACTGTCACAATCATAAATTCGATCCGATCTCGCAGGACGATTACTATGCCCTGCAGGCGATTTTCGCGGGCGTGAAGCGTCGCGATGCCGCATTCGATTTCGATCCTGCGGTTCGCGCGGCGCGCATCAAATGGACCAATCTCAAGGCGGAGGCGAACACCAAGGGCAAGGCCGCGAAAGGCAAAGAAACCAAGGATCTCTTGACAGCGGAGAACAAAGCGCTTGTCGCCAGCCGGGAAAAGGCCCTCGCACAGAAAAAACTGCCGACATTGGTGAGCGAGGCCCTGGCCATTCCCGCGGCCCAACGAAGCGAGAACGCCTGGCTGACGCTGGCCGCGCATATTTTGCCGATCGCCTGCGACGAGGAACTCAAGAAGCTTCCTCCACCAACGACCTTCCATGTCGTCGCGGGTACATTGCCTCACGAAGGGAATCCCGCCTCCGCGAAGCAGGTGACGTTTCTCAAACGCGGGATCAAGGGAAAGTCGCAGGTGGCAGCCATTCCAGGCTCTCTTTCGTGTGTCTCGGACCTGAACGCTCGCCTGGAGCCTGCACAAGCCAAGGAGGAAACCGCCCGCCGAGCCTATCTTGCCCGCTGGCTAAGCGATCGCAAGAATCCGCTCACCTGGCGCAGCATCGTCAACCGCGTTTGGCATTATCATTTCGGCAAAGGCATTGTCGATACCGTCAATGACTTCGGGCAAATGGGCACTCAGCCAACGCATCCCGATTTGCTCGATTGGCTTGCTTGTGAATTTCGCGACAACGGCATGTCATTCAAAAAACTTCACCGCCTTATGGTGACCAGCGCCACGTATCGGCAAGCCGTGGTTGCCAATGCCGCCGCCGAAAAGATCGACGTGGACAACCGGCTGTTGTGGCGGATGAACCGCAACCGGCTTGATGCCGAATCGTTCCGCGATTCGGTCCTCGCCGTGTCGGGCCGCCTTGATTTGACGATGGGCGGGCCGGGCGTACTGCAATTCGAGGTCAAACCGGGATTCAACACGACGAAGCTTGCCAACTATAATGCCGTGAACTGGGATGCTCCGGGAGTGGCGCGGCGCAGTGTGTATCGCTTCATCTTCCGCACGCGTCCCGATCCGTTCATGTCGGCGATGGATTTCCCCGATGCCTCGCAGTTCGTGCCGACGCGCGTGTTCTCCGCGTCGCCGTTGCAAGCTCTGGTGTTATTCAATAGCAACTTCGTCTTGCATCACAGCGACCACCTGGCACGTCGAATTGCCTCGCAGGAGAAAGAACCGATTGCGCAAGTTCGCCAGGCTTTCCGCCTGGCCTTGCAGCGGGATCCGACTGCGGATGAAAGCACGGACTTCACCAGCTACACGACCAGGCACGGTCTGGCGGCCATGTGCCGAGTTCTCCTGAACAGCAACGAATTCCTCTTCGTGGAGTGAACGATGCCCCAATCTTCTGCGGAAAAGCTGTTGTCCTCACGGCGCGAATTCTTGTGGCAATGTGGGGGTGGATTGGCGGGGCTCGCCCTCAGCGATCTGTTCGTGCGCGAGGGGTTCGCCGGAGAAACGCCTCGTCCCGAGTTCAATGGCGGCGTGCATCACCCCGCCAAGGTACGCCGCGTGATTCAACTGTTCATGAACGGCGGCGCCGCCCACATGGACACCTTCGATTACCGCCCCGAACTTCAGCGCCGCCACGGCGAACGAGTTGGCGGCGGTACCTTGATGAAATCGCCGTTCGAGTTTCGGCAGCACGGTCAATCAGGCCGTTGGGTCAGCAGCGTGTTTCCACACCAGGCCCGGCACGTGGACGACCTCGGCTTCTTGATGGCGATGCACACCGACAATAGCGTCCATGGCCTGAGCAGCTACATGATGAACACCGGCTTCGCCCTCGCCGGTTTCCCCTGCCTTGGAGCGTGGGTTTCGTTCGGCCTGGGACGATTGTCCGAGAACCTGCCCGCCTTTGTCGTTCTTCCCGATCGCGTCGGCATGCCTTATAACGGCGAAGGGAACTTCTCGTCCGGCTTTCTGTCATCGCAACATAACGCCACGATCATTCAGGCCCACCAGAATCCGCCGATCGCCGACCTCTTCGCCGCGGAGCGACATCGCTTCATCACTCCCGAGGCCGATCGCGATGGTCTCGCCCTTCTGCACCGGTTCAATCGTGCACACCAGAGCCGCAACCCTTCGGATACGCGTCTCGACGCCCGCATCGCATCCTACGAAATGGCCGCCCGCATGCAGATGAGTGCCCCCGAAGCGTTCGACCTGAATCAGGAAACCGAAACAACCAAGCGAGCGTATGGCATCGGCCAAAACATCACCGACGATGTGGGCCGACGCTGTTTGCTGGCCCGCCGACTGGTGGAGCGAGGCGTTCGCTTCGTCCAGGTCTGGAGCGGTCACGACGGCGCGGGCAACAACTGGGACAACCATGGCAGCATCGCCGTCGGATTGAAGCAGCAAGCCGAAAAGGTCGATCAACCGATCGGCGCCTTGATTCAGGACTTGAAGTCGCGCGGCTTGCTGGAAGACACGTTGCTCATGTGGTGCACGGAGTTCGGCCGAACCGCCAATTCGCAAGGAACGGGCCGGGATCACAACGGCAACTGCTTCACCGTTTGGCTCACAGGCGCCGGCATCAAGGCCGGCTACGCTCACGGTTCAAGCGACGAGTTCGGGGCCAGAGCCGCGGAGGGACGCACCGACCACCATGACTTCCACGCCACCGTTTTGCACCTTCTCGGCATCGACCACACGCGTCTCACCTTC